>SWDL01000156.1 GCA_005116795.1 Nitrospira sp.
TCCTTGATTTCATATTTGATTTCATCGGCCAGTGCCCCTTTCAACGCATCGATCACGGCCGGGTCGTAGCACCCCCTTCGTTCCCTCAGCCGCCGGAAGGCAAGGGTTTTCGAGAGCCCTGAGGATTCGATCGCGTCGAAATCAAGGGCGACTTTTAGAATCCTGGCCCCGACGGGGACAGCCCCTTTTCCCATGACGCCATGCGGCGCCCCATGTTCATCCACATACACGTCCTGATTCGCAATGATGTCAGCCACTTCCTTCATTCTTGGAATGTTGATCAAGAGATCCGAAGCCAGGTACGGGTGCTGCTTGTAGAGTTGCGTCTCTTCCGGCGTGAGGGCCTCTCGGCGATAGACCTTCCTAAGCGTCCCTTCCGGCACGATGACGCAACCGATTTGCGAGAGCATCGTGGCTGTCCTGAGCATCCATACGTTCGTCAATCCCATCTGGGTCGCCATGGCCTCGACATAGCGCGTGATACGGGAGGAGCGTCCGAAGGCCTCGGGATTCACCAGCGCCAGCACATCGCACAAGACTTTGACGCACCCGCTGAGGGTCTGCTCCAATAGAACTTTTTCCGCCGTGATGAGACGGTGCTGATCGAGTCCGGCTCGAAGAGCCGCGGTCAGAGCCTCGGGCGCGCAGGGCTTCGTCATAAACCGGAAGATCTGTCCCTGGTTGATGGCTTCAACGGCCGTCTGCTGGTCCGCATTGCCCGTCAGCATCATCCGAATGCTGTCGGGAGTCCGTTCCTTGGCCCGGGTCAAAAACTCGACGCCTCCCATCCCCGGCATTCGCATGTCGGCCACGATAACGGCAAACGGCCCTTCCGTCGCCACGGCTTCAAGACCGCGTTCTCCCCCGATGGCCACCTCGATGGGAAACTCTTTGCGGAGCTGGCGTTGCAACCCTTCCAGAACATTGGGTTCATCATCGACGAACAGAATCTTCTCAGTCATGCGCCACCTCCATCTCAAGAGATCGCCGATACAATTCCCGCCACCGCGGCAGCCGGTCGGCCAAACCAAGCGCGCGCAGATAGTCGTCATTCACTCTTGGCGGCAGTGACTCCTCCTTGCCCGTCAGGTCCTCCCGGACCAGCCCGTTGGCCACGTGGACCGCCGTGAGAGGACCAAACGTGCGATTCAGACACTGTGTCGGCGCATGATGGAACGCCACGGCTTCCACAATGCTGTCGCCCAATCCCCACAACCCCAGCAGGTACGCACCGACCTCCGCGTGTGTCGCCCCGAGCCGTTCCCGTTCGACGTCGCTCAGGTTGGTTCCAGGGAGCTTCGCGGACTGGAGTATGTCGCCTGCATATTCCGGAATGTTTGCGGCCAAGACCATCACTCCCACATCGTGCAGAAGCCCCGCCGTGCAGGCGCTATCCGCCACGTTCGGTAAACCGTGTTCCTGTTCAACGATCATCCGCGCAAGTTTGCCTGTCGCCAGGCTGTGCTTCCAGAGCGCTTCGATCTGGAAGTGCGACCCTTGCGCCCCTCGATACGCCGAAAACACATGGATCCCAAGGACGAGCGCCTTGACCGTGTCTAAACCCAGAAGGCTGATGGCCTGGGCCGGGTTCGTGATCGCTTTGGGCAATCCAAAAAACGCCGAGTTGACGAGTTGGAGCACTTTGCCGGTCATCCCGATGTCTTGCGAGATGATGTTGGCCACCGACTCCATGGAACTCTTGGGCGATTCGATTTCAGACAGCAAGGCGTTGTAGATCGTCGGCACGCTCGGCAGGGACTGCATGCCGGCCACCAGCGAGCGGATGGACTCGTTGACCAGTAACTCGCGCAAGGCAACGGCGCGCATCACGGTTCTTTTCAACTCGTCGGGATCGCATGGTTTGGACAGACATTGATGAGTCTGGCCCAAGGATCGTAGGGTCGTCTCACGGTCCGATTGGCCGGTGAGCACGATGCGCACGACGGAAGGATACCGCTTCCTGACCTCACTGAGTAACTGGACGCCGTCCATGCCGGGCATCCGCATATCCGTCACGACGACGTCGAAGTGGGCCTTGGCTAATTCATCCAAGGCCGCCTGCCCGCTGGGTGCGAACACGGCATGCCATTCCTCACGCATCGGGCGGAACATCCGGCGCAATCCATCCAGGATCCTCTGTTCATCATCGACAAAGAGAACGTGTTTCATGCGTTCAGCTCTTGTTGGTGCCGCCCGCCTGGTCCGAAGCGAACCGGGACGGCTGAGATCCCACCGGCTCGGCGATCGGAGAGCCGAGCGGCAGCCGGATGAGGAAGGTCGTGCCGTGACCGACTGCGCTCTCGAATGTGAGACTGCCGCCGTGCTTCTCCATCACCACCGTCCGCGCGATGGAGAGACCTTGGCCCGTCCCTCTGCCCACCTCTTTCGTCGTAAAGAACGGGTCGAAGATCCGCCCTTGTATCGCCTCCGGAATCCCCGTGCCCGTATCGACCACCCGAATCTCCGCCCATGCGCCGGCCAGTCGGGTGCTGACCGTAATGGTCCCTTTCCCACCCGCCTGCTTCACCACATCCCCGATCGCGTGCGCCGCGTTGACGATCAGGTTCAGAATCACCTGATTGACCTCGCCGGGCAGGCACCGCACCGGCGGCAGCGCCGGATCGAAGTCCGTGACCATCTCCGCCACATACTTCCACTCGTTGCGCGCCACCGTGATCGTGCTCTCGATCGCTTTGTTCAAGTCCACCGCGGCCATCTCCCCCGTGTCGGGATGGGCGAATTCCTTCATGGCCCGCACAATGTGCGCGATCCTCTCGATGCCCTCGATCGACTGCGCCAGGGCTTTGGGCACCTCCTCCAGCACGTACGTCAAATCCGCTGTCTTTTCTGCCGCATCGAGCCGCTGCAGCGTCTCCTCCGACGCGCCCCCGCGACGGAGCGCCGCCAGCACCTCGCGATACCGACCGACCATCTCCCGCAACTGCGCAAAAGAGTCGCTCACGAACCGCGTGTTGTCTCCGACGAACTGGGTGGGGGTATTGATCTCATGCGCGATCCCGGCGGCCAGTTGGCCGATCGACTCCAACTTCTGCGCCTGCATCAGCTCTCGCTCCAACTCAAGGCGTTCCGTCACATCCTCTCCCATGAACACGTGGAAGATTCCCTTATCCTCACAGAGGGAAGACACGGTGATGTGGAGAAAGAGATCCTTCCGGCCCGGACGACCGCATCGAATCTTCTCGATCCGAACGGTCTGCAACATCTCGGCGGCTCTGCTCATGGCATCCTGAATCTCAGTCCAGTTCCAGTCGATGGGAAGGTCCGTGAGAGGGCGGCCGATGGCCTCGCTCACGTCGATCCCGAAGAGCGATTCCGACCGTCCGGCCCATTCGCTAACGGTGCCGTCCCCGGCCACGGAGATAAAAAAAGCGTGCACGCTGGCGAGAATCCTGGCCTTCTCTCTTGCAGAGAGTTCGGCTCGCTCGATTTGTCGCTGCAGCTCCGATCGGGACCGAAACCGATCCATCGCGGCACCAAGGAGACCGGCGACCGATTCGACGAAGCGGACATCGTCTTGCGTAAAGTCCCGCAGGCGGTCCGCATGTGCGCCGAGCACCCCGAAGACCTGATCCTGGCCTAAGATCGTCACACTGATGCCGCTCACAATGTGATGGTCGTGCAGGAGTGGAGGACCATGGAACCGGCTCTCCGTCCTGAGATCCTTCACGACGACGGGTTCGCCGACCTGGAGGGTATAGCCGGCTTGCGAATCGGCGCCCGTTCCGACGGTGGCAACCCCTACGAGTCCCTCGTGCCAGCCGACCCCCGCCCTTAGCACCAGCGCTCCCCCATCGGGCTGCAGCTCCAAGATCTTGCAGTATGTGATATCCAACACCCTGGAAACCTCGGCCACCACCTCCTGCATAAAGACAATCGGGTCGAGGGTGGCGAGCGCCTGCCGCCCGAGCGCGGCGACGGCCGCCTGCTGGGACGCGTGCGTCTTCAGGGTGGCGAGAAACTCCGACTTCAACCGCACCCCCTCCAAGGCTGCATCGCAGGCTTGCACAAGCTCCTGATTCTGCGCGGCCAAACGCTCGGAGGCTTCGGCCAGCCCAACCTCCACCCGCTTGCGCGCGAGAAACTGACCGACTTTACTCCCCAGGTCGGCCATGGCCCGGAGCACGGCGTCTTGCTTGGGGCGGGACTCACGACTGAAGAACTCCAACAGCGCCGAGACCTCGCCGTCGACCCGGACGGGCAGGCGCAGGCGACACCGCATGCCGGCCGGCACCGCCGCCGAATCCCCTGTCTGCGCGCCACGCACAGGCAGGCTCGCGGGGGGGCCATCCTTGTCCAGGTCCGGGTCCCAGGTCGGGTGCCGGGTCTCTCCACCGAGGGGCGGCCCCGAGCACGAGCCCCCTGAAAAGCCGGCGCTCGTGCGGGGGTGCGACGCGGAGTCGTCACCCAGGACGGACGGCGCCGGCCTGCCTGCCGATAGGCACGGCCATACGGCCTCGCACCGCAGCGCATCGGAACCGGACTGCCGCATCCAGCAGCGCCCCAGATGCCATCCCATGCCCGCGCCGATCGTCGCCAACAACTGGGCCATGGTCTGCTCGACGGCGCCCGGCTCGATCAGAAGCTGACTCACGGAGAGCTGCAGCCGTTGCGTCCGCTCCATGTCCCGGCGAAGGGCCAGCCGCTGCCGCAGGCGCTCACGAAAGAGGTCGTGAAACAGGCGGGCGCCGATGATCAGCAGCCCCCCGACCACGACGAACAGCGCCAGGCCGATGAGGGAAAACTGCTGGACTTGGAGTCGACCGGTCGAGGCAAAGACCTCCTCCGCGCGGATATGGACCATCAGGCAGCCCCCGCCGATCTCCGGGACCGGCCGGTAGGCCATGACCGTCGGGATACTCTCATAGTCCGGCACGACCGTGAGCGCACTGCTTCCTCCTTGAAGGCAGCGCTGCATCGGCGGGGCTTCGATTTCGTGTGTCGCCCCCTCGTCATGGCCTGCCAGCGCGTACCTGAGGCCGGTCAGGGGGCGCCCCAGACGGTCGGCAAGAAAGCTTTCGCCGGTGGCGCCGAGCCCGCCCTGGCCGGCGAACAGCTCCTGGATCGACCTCGGGTCGGCACGGGCCAGCAGGACGCCAAGCGGTCGGGTGGGCGTGGTGGGATCTTCGACCGGCACGCCCAGGAGCAAGACCGGGTTCCCGTCCTCCCCTGCCTCGAAACGAACCCATGGCTGGTTGCGCGCCCCCGCCACGTCGGCAGCCCACAGGCCCAGCGACGTGCCCTCGAAGGACCCCGAGGCGATGTGGCGAGGGCCTGCCTGAGCGAGGACGCTCGCAGTCAGGCTCCCCGGAGCGGCGGCAAGGAACAAGCCCTGAAACGCAGTGCGGGCTTGCGCCCCGGACAGCGTCGCGCGAGGCATGGCCGGTTCCGCGTTCCTCAGTCGTCTCGCCACGTCCTGGATGGGGGCACTCTGAGCGAGCTGCTGCAACGCCATCAGTTGCTCACGCAGGATGAGGGCGAGCGCCCGCTGACGTTCCTCCGCCAGACTGCCGAGACGGATGGCGTATTCGGCCCGCAGACTCCTCTCGGCCTGCAGGTAGCTGAGAGAGCCGACGGCGCCGATCGCCGCCACCGAAAGAGCCAATCCCGCGCCGACAAGAAGGGCGGGACGGAGCGCCGAGGGCCGCTCGGGCCGCCTGCTTCGGACCGGCGCTGGACCACGGCGCCGCAGGCCGAGCAGGCCCAGCGACAGGACCAGTAAAGTCACCGCGGTGGCCGGCGCCATCGTGGCGTAGGGCCCCGCGCCTGAGAGCGATCGGCCTCCGGCAAGAAACCCGACGAGGCCCGCGATCGAGAGCAGCGCGGCGAGCAGGCCCAAGCCGCGGACGAGCCACAAGCTCAGCGGGCCCCCCCACAGGAGGAGGGCGCTCCCCACGAGGAGCAAGCCGAATCCCGTCGCGGGAGCCATCGCAGCCGACTGCGGCGCGCCGGTCGCGACCCCGTCGAGCCGTGGCTCGATGCCGACATTCCACTCAAGCACATACTCGATGAGGGTGAGCAAGCCCACCATCACCACAACAACAAGGGAGCAGAGCGTCGCAACGCGTTGCCGCCATCCCGTGCGTTCGGCCTGTACCAGCCAGAGCGAGACTGCCGCGAGGAGGCTCGCGAGCGCCGTGATGGGCGTCATCGTGGGCAGGCCGGACGCAACGTTGTGCATGGGGCCGAGATCGAACGCCCAGCGAAGGAGAACAAGGCCGCTGATCAGGAGCGCAGTCGCGCTTGCGGCGCCGGGCAGCGCCCGGCTCAACAGAGTGAACCAAGAAGGAGCCGAGGCGATCATGTTCCTTCCATTCTTCACGCCGGCACTGCACGACGTCTCACCATCAGAGGTGTCTTCGTCCAGCGTCACTACTGCTGTCGATCGCTTCTGAGTCAGTGCGTCACCCGGAAGGCCGATCCTCCGAGACCCCGTTATTGTTTTTTCGGCAGACAACTGTGAGTTATCAAGCGTAGTTAGCACCTATTGTCACGCGTACTAGCCCGCTTGGCATGCCTGAGGCCTTTATGTTGTTATGTAGAGCCGGTTTCCCCGTATTTCCTACTTGGAGATCATGTGCTGGACAAAAACGGCAAGATCGGATCAGAGATTCTGACGGAGTTGTTGATCACCCTCCAAGGGTTACTCCATCCTTCACTGCTCCAGCAGATTCTGAGACGCATCGGCTATGAACTGGGGCGCAAAGTCTCGCACGAGAGGAAGCTGTCGCAACGGACTCCCTCCCCGGCCGCCTATGTCGACAGTCTGAAGCGCGCAACGGCTTCCTGGGACTGGGACTGGTCCGTCGATCACACCGACGACCATCAGATCACACTGAAGATTCACTCCTGTCCGCTCAGGGGCCTCTCCTGTGGCGAATCGAATGCTTGCCATGTCATGTCGGGGTTCCTGGGCGGGCTCGCGTCGGCCCAATTCGGCAGTTCAACGATTGCGGTTCATCGTGGAGAGGGCACGCCTCCCAGGGATTGCCAAGCCATCGTGCACGTCGGCAAGTCTGCGCCAAAGACCACGTCGGAGCATGTGACCTACCCGGAATCTCCGGATCTCATCGGACCGGCCATGGTGCGGTCGAAAATCGATACACATCTGTCTACGCTGTCCAGCCGGGAGCGCGAGATTTTTCACATGATCGGGCAAGCGCTTTCGCACCAGGAAATTGCGAAGTCCTTGGGTCTGAGCGTGAGAACGGTGGAGGGCCACGTGGCCCGCATGCGGGACAAGTTGGGCATCCAAGGCCGACGGGATCTCGTTCGCCTCGCCGTCAGCTTCAGTCTTTCCGAGTCCTAAGCGAGCGCCTGCCGGCGTTTTGCCTGACGCCCCCTTCCCCTCACGTGACGCGGCGGCAGCGAACGGAGAGCAGCCTCGGCGCCGGTTTGCGTTGATCAGTCATGCTTAGAGATCGCCGTTTTCATCCCGCCAATAGGGCGTCCAGGCCAGCGCGACAAGCTTGACGGCGATATTCGACTTGGTGGGCTTCACGGAAACCGTTTCGAGCTTCTCCTGGAGCGGATCGGTGGCGGCCGTCAGGGCATCGGCTTCGGCCTTGAACCGTGCCTCCATGTCCGCGAGTTGCTGCTGCAACGCAGCGACGTTGTCCTTCGCAAGGCCGACATCCTTCACATCCCGCATCGTGCGCCCGGCGCCACGGATCGCCGTGGTCGCTTTCCCGATCGTGGACGCGCTGATCGTCTTGCGTCCCATGAAGGCGCCCAGCACCGTCGCCCCGATCGAAATGGCGGCTTGGAGCCCTGCATGCTTGGCTTGGTCCGACTCCCGCTCCACGGCGGCTTCGGCCCTCCGGATACGATCTTGGAGCGCGGCGATCTTCGGCGCATAGGCTTGCCGCAGTTGCTCGGCGCTCCGGTCCCGCTCCTCCCGGGCGCCTTGCTGCAGACGGACTCTGAAATCACGTTCCGACTCGCCGGGCTGGGACACCATCTTGGTGCTGGGGCTCTTGAAGATGTCGAGCTTCTGCGTGCGGAACAGCCATCCGGAGAAATCCTTGCCCCAGCCTTCGTAGCTCTTGGCTTTGCCGGCCGCCGGGGGCAGCTCCCCATAGGCGCCATCTTCAGACGGCGAGGATTCCAGATCACCCACAGCGAGATCGGCCGTTTCGGCATGGTCCCAATCGACTGCCACCGCTCCGCTGCCGACCGGCGCCAGCACCGTGAGGTCCCGCGTGAGATCGACCCCGCTCTTGCTGTCCGCAAACCGCACCTGCGCCGCCCCGAGGAGCTTGGGCTGGTAGAGCACCGTGGCACCGGGCGGTTGGCTGCCACGGAGCGGAATAAAGTGTTGCGGCACATCCGGCGGGAGCACTGGACGAGCGCTGAGTGCCGCGGGCTGAGAGGGGACTGTCGCCCTTCTGGGGCCTTCCAAGGCCGGCGACTGTCCCCCTTCTATGTCGCGCTTCACGCTTAACGCTTCACGCTTCACGGGATCCATGAGCGTCTTGATCTGTGTCCGCGTGAGCGGCCCCCGCAAGTATGAGAGCGCCCATCGCGTTTCGAAGGTGATCGGCGCATCCTCATGGACGTTGTTCATCAGAAAGATGCGGTTCCCCAATCCGGCCAGAATCTGCTCCATCGCCTGCTTGTCGAATGGCTTCCCCGCGCCTGCAGACGCGCCTTCCAATCCTTCCAGCACTCGCGCCTTGTCCCGCTCCGTCTGCAAGCGGCCGATGAACCAGGTGCCGGTGTTCGCCAGCCCCTTGTAATCCAGATCCACTGGATTCTGCGTCGCCAGCACAATCCCCACCCCGAACGCCCGCGCCTGCTTCAGCAAGGTCAACAACGGCAATTTGGACGGCGGGTTCGCCACCGGCGGGAAGTAGCCGAAAATCTCATCCATATAGAGAAGGGCGCGGAGGCTGGTCGTGCCCGACTGCGCCCGGACCCAACCGAGCATCTGGCTGAGCAGCAACGTGACGAAGAACATGCGCTCGGCATCGCTGAGATGGGCGATGGAAAAGATGGTCAGGCGCGGCTTGCCGCTCGGCGTATGCAGCATCGCGCCGATATCCAAGGGCTCGCCTTCCATCCACGAGGCAAAGCCCGGCGCCGCCAGCAAGTTATTGAGCTGCATGGCCAAGCCGAATCGATCCTTGGAGGGATAGAAGGAATCGAGGTCGAGCACGCCGACCTTCTTCATCGGAGGGGTTTGAATGAGTTGAATGAGCGCCGCCAGGTCGAGGTCCTTCCCCTGCTTCCAGATGCCTTCCAGCATGGTCGAGAGCAGGATATGCTCGCGGCTCTTGATGGGGTCAGCCTCGATCCCGAGAAGCCCCAGCAGGCTCGTCGTGGTCGTGCTCACGCGCTCGCGCAGCAGTTCGGTGTCATCCAGAATCTCCTGGCCCGGCGCGGCGAAGGATTTCAGGATCGAGACCGGCAAGCCGGCATTGCTGCCTGGGGTGTACACGGAAAAATCCGCCGCGTCCTTCAGCCGTTGAATCCGAGCCCCGTCCTGCCCCCAAGAGGCCAAGCCCTTCTTCCAGAGGTCGGCCTCCTGCTGAGCAAAGTCAGCAGGAGACAGCCCCTTTTTGCGGGCATCGTCTTCGTTGACCCAAGGCTGAAAATCTTCGGCCTGCAACTTCGGAAAGGTGAGGAGGAGATTCGCCAGATCGCCCTTGGGATCAATCATGATCGCAGGGATCCCGTCGATGGCCGCTTCTTCCAACAGGCTGAGGCAAAGCCCGGTCTTGCCGCTCCCCGTCATGCCGACGCAAACCGCATGGGTGACCAGGTCTTTCGAGTCGTAGAGCAGCCAGCCCGGCTTGGCCTGCTTGGTCGCAAGATCATAGGGCCGCCCGAGATAGAAGACGCCGAGCTTCTCGAAGTCTTCCGCGCCAGGCGGCGCCGCCTCCTTCTGCTTCTCGGCCTTCTTCGAAGTCTCCTTCTTCTTTGGGCTCATCGCTCGCTCCTTCACCACTCTTTAAAGATGATGAACACGGCGCCGGCCATCATGGCGAACCCGACGAGATAATTCCACTTCAGCTCTTCCTTTAAGTAGAGCACGGAGAAGACGCAGAACACCGCCAGGGTAATGACCTCCTGGATCGTTTTCAACTGGGCCGCGCTGAATTGATAGTGACCGATCCGGTTCGCCGGTACCTGAAAGCAGTACTCGACGGAGGCGATCAGCCAGCTCACCAGAATCGCGGTCCAGAGCGGTGTGTGCTTGTATTTCAGATGCCCATACCACGCGAAGGTCATGAAGATGTTCGAGATCGTCAGCAGCACAATCGTGTGCATGGTCTCCTGCTTCTGGTGGTTAGGAAAGAATGGATCGTCGTGCGAGGCTCGGAGTTCGATTCTATGAGAGCTGTTGCTCCGCCCAGCGACGGACACTGTCTACAACCTTACGTGCTTGCTCGCGCTCCAGTGGCTCGGTCGTCATCGAGTCGTATCGCAGCTCAACTGCGAACGGACCCAGGACGTCGATTCCTTCACGCAACGGCGGACTCGGTAGATTGTTCTGGATTAAGATCTCGATGAGAACCTGCAGATCATGCGTCTTGCGTACTTCGACACGGTGCTTTGCTAGCACCGCCTTGAGGCACTTCTCTACGGCTTGCTGGGCGTGAAACCCGACTACCTCATCGTCCATTTCCGGGTCGTCCGACAGCTTGCGGAAAGCCCTGATGTCACGGTCGGCCAGAGTGAGAAAGCGGCGAGCGAGTTCCTCAGGCCGCTTCATAGAGGACCTTGCCCTCCTTCAGAGCCCAGTACAAGGCCGTCCCGGGCAGATGCCCCCAATCGGAAACTTCCCCTTCGGAAAAAACGAGAACGTCGACGGGAAGCCCAATCGATCCGATCGCTTTCCGCAAGCGGACCATTTCCTCGCGTTTGGACGCCACCTCGCGTTCGATCACAAGCAAATCCAAGTCGGATTCTGGCGTGGGCTTCCCCTCCGCGTAGGAGCCGAAGAGAATAACCTTCCTCGGGTTGGCCGCAGCTACCAGCCGTCGAACCGCTGTATCAATAGCCTCTTGAGCAGTCATCGTGACTCGTCCTTCGCCGAGCGCGTACGCACTCGGGTCTATTCGGACACTGGGTGGAGCGCGTTGGATGCTAGCACTCCTGAGCAGCAAAGTCATGCCCGATGCGGCACACCTCGGATCGGGCGGAGTAAGCGGATAGGATCGGGGTCGGGTTGACCCCGTCTATAGGCTAGACCATCATGACAGCCTCCTCGCCGAAAGGTCGCATGTTGATGCAGGGCTCCTTCAGCGACCAACTTAAGGAGTCTGGACAAATTCAACGGGTCAAATCATTTTTTTCCCTGCAGTTGCCTTTTTCAGATTTTGCACATCTTCTTTGAGGTAGCCGTAGGCGTTCCCGTCTTTCCGGTATCGCAGCTTTCCTGCCTCACGGATGTGAGAGAGGTCGCAGGCAGACACTTTAAGTTCCTTGCGCGCTTCTTTCGAATCCAGCCAGTTGCCCTGCTTCGATTTCTGTCCCATTGATTTCACCCCTTTCGTTTTGCAATCTCATTGTCAATGGGTCGTTCGAAGCGGAGGAACCTTGCACTCTCTCCCGCAGGTGACTAGGATGAGGGCTCTGTGATGATCTATCTCGACCACAATGCAACGACGCCGGTACTGCCGGAGGTGCTGGAGGCGATGATGCCTTACTTCACTTCCGAATGGGGTAATCCGTCAAGTACATACAAGTTTGGCTCGAAGCTGAAGAGTGTGATCGAGACGGCGCGGGAGCAGGTGGCGGAGTTAATTGGGGCACAGTCGCGGGAGATTATTTTCACTTCGTGCGGCACAGAGAGCAACAACACGGCGATTCATGCGGCATTGCAGGCCAACCCAGGCAAGCGTCACATCGTCACGTCGGCGGTGGAACATTCCTCAGTGCTCAACTACTGCCTGGCGCTGGAGAAGGAAGGCTACCGGGTAACTTATCTGCCTGTTGACCGCGAGGGACTATTGAAGTTTGCCGACTTGGAGGAGGCCATCACAGACGAAACAGCACTCGTTTCGCTGATGTGGGCCAACAATGAGACAGGCATCTTGTTCCCCGTCACGGAAATCGCTCAAGTGTGCCGCACACGCGGCGTCCTGTTTCACTGTGATGCCGTGCAAGTTGCGGGTAAAGTCCCCATCAACGTCCGCACGCCGCCGCTTGATTACCTGTCGCTGACGGGCCATAAGTTTCATGCGCCCAAAGGAATCGGGGCTCTCTACGTTCGCCGGCATACACCGGTTAAACCATACCTGCACGGCGGACATCAAGAACGGAACCTTAGAGGTGGCACGGAGAACGTTGCGTTGATTGTCGGCAATGGGCAAAGCCGCCGAGTGAGCCACTAATCATCTACCCGACTACGACAAGCAGGTGCGTCCGCTGCGCGATGCGCTGGAGGACGGCATCCTGAAGGCAATTCCGAAGACAGAGCTGAATGGCCACAAGACCCAGCGCCTGGCCAACACCACCAACATCACCTTCCACGGCATCGAATCAGAAGCCCTGCTGATCCTGCTCGACCAGGAACGCGTCTGTGCCTCTTCAGGCTCGGCCTGTCTCGCTGATTCTGATGAGCCGTCGCACGTCATCAAAGCGATGAAGCCTGAATCGGCAGCATCACGGCAGATGCTTCGGTTCTCGATGGGTGCGGGCACGCGGAGAGAGGACGTCACAGCGGCGGTGTCAGCGGTGAAACAAGCAACCGCAACGCTCCGGGCTTGAGTATACCTCGATTGTGCGATATAAGGCTGGTGGAGGATCTGATGAAAACGCTGCAAGAAATTGAAAAGGCGATTGAAACCTTGCCGTTACCCGATCGGCTTCGGCTCTACAAGGACATACCGCAGTTGATTGGCCGGGATGTCGAGGACCTCGACTGGCAGCGACCGGCTCTCGAGAGTTTCTTCCAGGACGACGAGACAGGCCATGAATGAGCGAATCATCATTGATCCAGAACTCCAACACGGCAAACCAGTGATTCGTGGCACGCGCGTGCCGGTCGCCCGCATCCTCGGGGGGTTGGCGGGCGGAATGACCTTCGACGAGATATGTCGCGAGTACGATGTGACCGCCGAGGACATCCGGGCCGCAATCAAGTACGCCGAGGAACTGGTCGAGCAGGAAACCCACCATCCGCTCCCCAGGGTATGATTCCTTCGTGCGATTTCTGATCGACGCCGACCTCCCTCGTTCCACCAAGCCCCTGCTGGAGAGGTTCGGCCACGAAGCTACAGATGTTCGAGATATCGGCTTGAGGAGCGCCAAAGATCCCGTCATTGCGCGTTACGCCCAAGATCACCAAGCCTGCCTCCTGACCGGTGATTTCGGCTTTGCGGACATACGGAACTATCCGCCCGAAA
>SWDL01000278.1 GCA_005116795.1 Nitrospira sp.
TGGATTGGACCTACTTGAAGCTGAACGGCTACTGGGAAGAAACGATCCTGTGCATGGATCCGTTCAGCGCCCAGAACCGGCGGGTTGAGGAACTCGTCGCGCAGGTGTCCGGTCTGCGAGCCTTTCGATGACCCCGAGCGAGACGCCGTCTGCCGTTCTCGGCGCCCGCCTGCGTGACCGCCCGGCGCTGACGGCCGTGCTGATTCTCGCCGGCATCTTGTTCCTCGAGTGTCTCTCCAGCGCTCCCACAAATGGCGGACAGGGGATCGACGGCCGCCTGAGCGCCAAGCAGGGGCAGGTGTTGCTCGTCGTGGCGCCGGTCGAAGGGATGCCCACCGAGGTCGTGGGCCGCTTCATGACCCGCACGGTGCCATTTTTCCAAGCGCCTGGGCCCGGCCAGGGGGGACGCTATCTCGGGCTGCTGGGAGTGGACATGGAAGACAAGCCGGGGACCCATGAACTGGCGATCGACCTCACCTATCCGGATCATGCCCAACGGCTCAGCTACCATGTCCTGATCCTCAAGGAAAAATTTGCGACGCAACACCTGAAGTTGCCGAAGGATAAAGTAGACCTGACCGAGGAGGATCTCGCCCGAGTGAAGGCCGAGCAGGAACAGGTGCGGACCGCCCTGAGCGGAGCGTCGCCGCTCCGGCTCTGGAGCGAGGCGTTTCTCGAGCCGGTCCATGGGAACATCTCCGGGGCCTTCGGGCGCGCGCGGATCATCAACGGGCAACCCAGGAATCCGCACAATGGCGAGGACATCAGCGCCCCAATGGGCACGGAGGTGCTGGCCATGAATCACGGGGTCGTGAGGCTGATCGCCGACCATTTCTTTTCCGGCAAGGGCGTCTTCCTGGATCATGGACTCGGGCTGTATTCCATGTACTTTCACCTCTCGGATATTCTGGTCAAGGATGGAGAGGCGGTGAAACGAGGGCAGGTCATCGGCAAAGTCGGCGCATCAGGTCGCGCCAGCGGTCCTCACCTGCACCTGGGAATCAAGATCAATGGGGCCCGGGTCAATCCCTACTCCCTCATGACGCTCCCCCTCGGCGAGCACGAGAAGCCCGACCTCTCGGCAGGCTAGACATTTCCACTCTCCTCGGTGTAGTCTTTCTCCCGCTCGACGAGCGGGCGCCGCTCCGGCGCCGACTCATGTGACGACAACAGAGGAACGTTCTATGGGGAGTCTGCGCGTGAAGCTGTGTGACTGGGCCGCCGTCGGCGCCGTCGCCGCCCTGGTCGGTCTTTCCGGATGTGTCTCAAAGACCAGTCCAATCCCCAGCCAGTATCTCGATCAGATCGATCAGACCGTGACGTTTGGGATGCTAAGTCGGCAGGCCGAGGCCTATCGAGGCAAAGTCGTGGCCCTGGGTGGGGTCATTGTGAGTGCCCGGTACGACCAGCAGGGACGCACCTGGATGCTCGTTCGCAATCGCCCGCTGGACAGCGATCTGGAACCGCATATCCCCGTGTCACGGGACGAGCAGGACGCGTTCTGGGCTATCGTGGATTCGAAGCAGTTAACGGCGAATTTCAAGAGATGGGCGAGAATCACCGTCATTGGTCGTGTCTCGGACGAAAACCCCTCTCAGCTTGGACAGCTTGGTTCGGAAGGCGCGAAGCAGAAAACCCCGGTGGTCGTGTCCGACTATATCCATGGGTGGAAGGAATTGGACAGCTACTCGCCGTTGTCCAAGAAAGCCGGCGACGATGCCCAGGGAAGCCGAGGCCAGTTTACCAATCCATCCAACATCAAGAAGAACTGATGCCGCGTCGCAGGAAGCCGGCCCGGTCTCGAAAAAGGCCGGTCAAGGGTCGGAGACCGCAGACGCGGCGTGCGCTCTCCGTTAAGCTGGATTCCCGCGCGAAGCGTCGATTCCAAGAGCGTCTCCTCCGTTGGTATGCCGAGCATGGGCGTGACCTCCCCTGGCGAAAGACCCATGATCCCTACCATATTCTCGTATCCGAAGTGATGCTCCAGCAGACACAGGTCGACCGTGTTATCCCCAAGTATCACGAGTTCCTCGATAAATACCCGTCCTTTCGTGAGCTGGCGTCTGCCCAGCCGGACGAGGTGCGTCAAGCCTGGTATCCTCTCGGGTACAATGTCCGGCCGTACCGGCTCCACAGCATTGCCAAGGAGACCGTCGCGCGGTACGGCGGGGCTCTGCCGAGCGATCCGGATGATCTGCTGTCGTTCAAGGGGATCGGGCGGTATACGGCCGGGGCCATTCGGTCCTTTGCGTTCAATGAGGATGCGCCCATCCTCGATACCAACGTCATACGGGTCTTGTACCGGGTCTTTCTCGGATCCGGGGATCCCAAGGCCCGGACATCCCGGCTGTGGCAGATCTCAGAAGCGCTGATTCCACGGGGGAAGGGCTATGACTTCAATCAAGCCCTGATGGATTTCGGCGCCATGCAGTGCATCGCCCGCGATCCCTATTGCCTTCTCTGCCCCATGAAGGACTTGTGCAAGAGCTATCCGTTCGACGAACCCGTAAGGCGCAAAACGTGAAGCGTGAAGCGTGAAGCGTGAAGCGAACGACGAGAGACGAGCGACCTCCCTGCGCCGCGGGCGTCGCGGCAGGCAGGCGCAATCCGAACGACGCGATGACTCCCGCACCACGCTCCCGGAACCGGTCGTTTACCTGGTCGATCGGGCTCATCCTTCTGATCACCGCTCTCGCCGTCGGCATCGGCGCGCTCATGCTCTGCTACGTCGAAGGTCAATTTACCGCGGCCGCCGGGGAGTCGCTCGCCTTCGAGGCCGGCGAGGTGGCCGACAAATTCGACCGTCTCATGGCAGAACGTTTCGGCGACGTTCAGATGATGGCCCACGCC
>SWDL01000279.1 GCA_005116795.1 Nitrospira sp.
AGCTCGGCCAGTTCAACACCGCAGGATTGCATCACTTGCGCGGCATCGGCATCATCGATCAGCGCCAGCAGCAGGTGCTCAAGCGTGGCATATTCATGCGCGCCTTCTCCAATTCAGCCAGGGTTTGTTGTTGGGTGCCGGCAAAGCCCTCGACCGACTGGCCGGAGGCCTTGCGCAACCTCTCCAATTCATCCAAGACTTCTTGATGGGTGCCGGAGCTGACGCAGCCGGCGAGCTGGGCCGCGAAGACAAGAGCCAGGAGCATGATGAATCGTTTCATGAAATGTCCTCCTTACACATAAACATAAAACGTGACGGGTGTGTGTCCCTCTCGTAGGCCTCACGGGCAGCAGAATGCACAGGTTTTCTTCCAAAGTAAAGGGCGTTCACGAGAGAACGACCGAGGCCACATAGACCATCCGCATGGGCCGTGTGGCTGAAGTGAGCCTAAGCAATTCTGAATTCTGAACTCAATCGGGAAGTGCGGAGTGTTCAGGGGCAGATCTGACACAAACCCGGTAGGCTCCTGAGACTCCCCTGCCGGCCCCGCGAATGCTTTCCGTACTGCTCCCTTCCTTTTCCATCCAGAAGAGGGCCCTCATCGGAATGTTTATTTTCTGATATGGGTCGGACAGGAGGCGTCTTCTTCGCATAGTCCATAAGTATGAACAGGGGAAGGACTCGCTCTGATGACGGATGGGAGCCGGCCTGTCACGGCCGGCCCCCCATCCATGCATGCGCGAGGGGAACGCCTTGCGGGGCTACACTACTTTCCTGGCTTCTGTTCCGTTCCCTGACCTGAAATAACCCCTGTGCCGTCTTCCATAATGGTGACATCGACCTTGTCGCCAGTTTTTAGGTCTTTAAGCTGTGTCAAATCCTTAAAGACGAATTCCCGTGGGCCCGCAGCCGTCTTGACAACTAGGTGTCCCTTGGCCGTGTCCACCTTCTCGACCGTGCCTGCAACAATCTCGCGCGCGGCCATGCTGCTCAAAGCGAAACCCACGACAAACATGAACGCAACCATCGCGAGCCCGATTTTCTTCATCATCTCGACTCCTCCTTGGTGATTGACTCCCATGAGTCAGTTGATTAGGTACAGTTGATGCGCCCCCTTCGCGCTATGTTCGCCTTCCCTTCTCTAACGAGACCCCCTCCTTCCTTAAGCCTCGTTACGACAAGTCTTTATGAGTCAGCCTCAGTCCCATGCCGCGGGTGCACCGTCACAGATACCACGGGCCATCGAAAATCACCTATGGACAAATGGGGTACCTTTTTCTGTAAAATGTCCAGTACATCTGATGCAGGGCTGAGTGATATAGTGAATGCGACGGTGCGCTTTTGGCGGGAAGAATCTTGACCTCTCGTTATGAGTACTGAAGAAGAGCGCGGCGCCGACGCACCGAGCCGCGTGGTGGACACGGCAGAGGAGTTTGATCGCTTTGTCGCGCAGGCGATGCCGGACCTGTTGGATCGCGCCGCGATGCAGACCAAGCGATTTCTCAAGGAGACGGATCAATGGGCGGACGACGTCGTCCATGAAAAGCTGGCGTTGCGCTGGGGATATGAATTGGTGGAGCGCCTGTTGGCGTATGGACGGAGTGAAGTGCCCTGCCGTCCCCTGTTTGTGTTGGACAGCCTGATCGCCAAATTCTTCAGCCGGCCGGAGCCGCTTTGCTACCACAAGGCGCTGCTGTCGCCCCTGGGACGGTTTCTGGACGGCCTGGCCGGCCGGGCCGTCGTCAGCCGTGACGCGCTCATGGCCCTGTACCACCATTTTTATGGCCTTGGGCAAACTCAACTGTCGAAGGTGTTGGGGTTCGGCTCCGTCGAAAGCCAACGTGTCTTCAAGAATTTCGAGCGATGGCGGCAGTCGGGATGGCGGCGGACCATGAATGAAACGGGCATCACCGAATCAGACCTGGATCTGCTCGATGACCAGAAGCGTCGGAATCCGGCTCAGTTCAACGCCCAAGCGGATCGGCTCATTCGCCTGGTGCAGAAACATTATCGCAAAAGCGAACCCGATCATTATCTCTGCTTGCCCGTCGAGAAATGGGGCGAGATGTTTCACGAGGAGTACGGACGTGACTATCGAGTCTGGCACTTGGCTTTCTGCCGAGACTGTCTGGCGCAGGTGCACGGGCTCCGTGCCGAGAGTCTCAGCCGCCCATCGACTGGGCGCATAGATCTCCAGGTCTACCCCTTGAAAAAAGGGGGCAGCGTCGTCCCGCTCTGGGACAGGCTGCAGGGGAGAGAACAGCTATGGACCAACACAACCCACTGAATGACTATCGCCGGTACCTGCTCGGCATACTGGCGGAGCATGCGACCAGGACTTCCTATGAAGACACACCAGGCCGATGCCAGGTTCTGGTGAACCATGAGCGGGTCGGGATCTTGGATTGCGCCTCCTTCGAGCCCACGTTCACCTTTTCCAGCCGTGAGCAGGTCGTGTCACAGCTCGAAATCCGGGCAGAAGATGGGACCTTGCTCGGGGTGCTCAGCGCACCCGAGGGCGGCTTTAAGACCGCCCACGTTCAGATCGGACGGCACGACCTCGATCTCACCATCCATAATCGTCTGCAGGGAGGATCGGCGACGGCGATGTTCAGGGCGGCCTCTGGACAGGGGGGCGAAGGGCCGGAGCTTCCTGCCGACCTGAGGAGGCCCGTCGTGGGAATTCATCCCCGACCCTTCTTCAACTGGAATCGGGCGACGGCCTGCGCGCAGGTGTTGCTCGTCGTCGCCGTGCTGGGCCTTGTGGCCGACCGGTTCCTCGAAAGCCGATCCGGGCGCCAGATGCCGGCGGTCATGTCGGCAGCAAGTGGGACACCTGAGCCGACCGTAAAAGCCGATGTCAATCAGCTTGAGGAGCGCCTCAAGCAATTGAGCCGGAGCCAGGATGCCGCTCAGGGGACCGCGCGGATGCAGCAGATAGAACTCGGCAGGCTCAGGCAGGTTGTGTCGGCGCTTAGCTCAACTCATCAAGAGATGAAGGCCAGGCCGGTGACGGCGCGAAGAACCAGCATGCCTCTCGGTATCGGTAAGCGAGACGTTCAGCGGGAAGTTGAAAATATGGCGGAAATGTTGATCGGGCGGGCCGATGCCGACCAGGAACAGTTGCGCGAGGAGATTCGGGGGCTGGCTCTTGCCAATGACAAGCTGGCGAAGCAACTGTCGGCGCTCGAAGCCGGCAATCATGAACTGAAAAGCCGCCTCAAATCCGTCGGAGTCGATCTGTCGAAAGCGAGTTCCGTGGAGGATTCTAGGCCGGCTATTGCGCAGCAACCAAAACCAAGTGCATCCGGTTCGCTGGAGTTAGCCGAAAAGCCTCGCGAGGAGGCGCACAACCCGATGCTGTTCTGGGTCACGTTTCAGGACGGGACCAATGAGCAGAAGATTGAACAACTGGTGAGGGAGATCCACGGACGGAGAGGCCAACGGAAAGCCGAGTGGACCAGCCTCGAAGTGGACTTGCCGGATCCGAACACCCAAGCGGGCTTCCTCGAATCCTTGAAAAAGACGAGCATCGTCAAGGCCGTGGCCA
>SWDL01000280.1 GCA_005116795.1 Nitrospira sp.
GTAAAGAAGTTCCGCACGCGGTTGGCGATCAAGGACGATATTTTTTTCACCAGGCCATCTTGTCGTTCCAGCCTCCATCCGCACACGAGGTCGTGGGTTTCAGTATGGGGGATCAGTTTCAAGATGTCCGCACTGTCCTGCTGGAGATCGCCGTCAATTTGAATGATGATGTCTCCGGAAGATTGCTTGAAGCCCGCATCGAGCGCACAGGTCTTGCCGTAATTGCGATCGAGATGGAACACCCGAATTTGGGAATGCTGTCCCGCCAGACGGTCCAATTCGTCGCTGCTGCCGTCGGTGCTGCCATCGTCCACGAAGATGATTTCGAACGGCCGAGTCTGCGAGGCCGCATGTGAACTCATGACCGTCAGCAGCCCCTCAAGCAGTGGAACGAGATTGTCTCGCTCATCCTTGATGGGCACAACGACGGACGCCCAAGGACGGGCGGTGTGTGGGGAGGGCGAACTCACTCGGGCATTCTAACGGAACACCGACCCGGCATCAAACGACGGGGAGACATGTGACGAGTGACCAGTGACGGGTGATGAGTGACCGGTGACCGGTCGCATGGATCGTCCTCTCGCAGGCTGTGGGAACACGCTCCCCGGTGCCTTTCGAGCGCCTTCCTACGACACGCTCGCGGCTCAGAGTGGAGCGTGAGCGTCGCCACGTTCGCCCATGTGCGCCGGCTTCGTCGGCACCACCAGCACCGCCGCTCTTGCCAGGTGCAGGACTGCGTGTGAGACGCTGCCGAGGATGACGCGTGTGAGCCCGGAGCGGCTCCGGGATCCGACCACGATGATGTCCGCTCCGATCTCCTCGGCATGCCGCGCGATACTGGGCGCGGGCGGTCCTATCACGGTCTCCGTCGAGACGGAATAGTCTTGCGCAGACAACCTCGCGGCGACGCCTTCCGTGAACCGTTTCGCGTCGGCCTGTCTCTTCTCGCCCGCCCAGTCGGCCTCAAGGCTCCCGACAGGCCGTTCAAAGAACCGCATCACATCGCCGGCCGTCTGCTCTTGTGACGCCTCGTCTGTCGAGACGACTCCCGGGTGGGGTTGCGCTCCCGGGGAGAGCACGGTGATGACCCGTATATCGGGCGGATGGTTGAACGGACGTGAGGAAAGAAACCCGATGACGGCCTCGGCGTCTTGAGGCCCCGCCACGGCCAACAGAACCCGGCGCAGCGAGGGCAGAGGGTTCTTCACGACCAATGTCGGACAGGCCGCATGGGTCACGATCCGATGGGACACGCTGCCGATCAGCATTTCTCCCATCTGCCCCAGCCCGCGGGCGCCGAGGACAATGCAGTCGGGCCGTTCCATGTCCGCCGCCGTCAGGATACTATCGGTCGGGCTCCCGACCTCGATGCGGGAAGAGACGACCCTCATGTGTCCTGGGAGACCGGCCTCCACCCGCTTGAGCAGCCGGTCCCCTTCTTCGTACGCCGCGCGTTCCTGCTTCGTCTGGAGATCCAGGGCGACCTCCGGCGTCATCATCGGAGCGGGGGTGTCCAGGGCGTGCAGCAGAATGACCTCCGAGCCGGCGGCGAGATGGACCATCGCCATGGCGGCCTTCTGGGAATGCTCGGAGCCGTCCACGGCCAACAGGATACGCAAGGTTTTCTTCATCCCTGAGTCGAGGCGAATCGGGCCTGAGGCGACGGCAAGCGCCCCAAGCGCCGGAACAGGCGCGGCGGATTCTGCCGCGCTCCCTTGCGCCCATAGCCGAGGGGACAGCTCGTGGTCGGAAAACGCGCGAAAGCGCTCCAGCCCGCTGATGGTGCACTGGTGGCCGGTTTGGAGGCATTGTTCTTGGAAATGGTGCAGATACTCCATCGAAGTGTGGTCAATAATCTTTCCCGAGGTGGTGACGCTGATGGTCGCGTTGCATTCGAGGGGAAGGTTCCCGATTACCTTGTCCAGTTTGATCAGGTTCATGCAAGTGATCGAAGAAAGATGGAGTTTGCAAGAGACACGACCGTCTCCGGTGGTGACCCGTTTCACGCTATCTGCTGCGGACATCACACTGCAACGTTCGCAAGCGCCACAGCCGTTTCCGATGGTGACCTGGATGACCGGGCTTGTGAACAATTCCGTGAGATTGGCCGACACCAGCCCGACGGACTGCCTGAGCGAGACCTCACCGGTCAGAAGTGGTTTGATCGGAGAGCCTAGGAAGAAAAGAAGCAGTGCAAACTTTACCACCATGCCGGCCACAATTCCGAACAGCAGATCCGTGGTCAGCAGCGTGACCGTAACGGTGACGACAAAGGCTACGAGCTGGTCCCTGCCGACACTGAGGATCTTCTGAAAGACACGGGGCTCGCACAATCGCCAACCGACGAAGATCAGCACGGCGGCGAGGGCGGCGAGCGGAATCCGATTGATCAAATCTTTGCCCGCCCATAAATAGATGGCGAGAAACACGGCATAGTAGCCGTTGGCCCACAGGGTCCGACCACCGGCCTGGACGTTGGCAGAGCTTTTTACTCCCCCGGGGATGATCGTCAACCCGCCGGCCACGCTGGACAGCACATTGGAGATGCCCATCGCCCTCAACGTCCGATTCGGGTCAGATTTTCTTCGAAAGGGATCTATTTTATCGACGGCGGCGATGGTGGCCAGCGATTCGGTGCCGTCGATCAGGGTCAGCGTGACGACGATCAGCAGCACGCTGATCCACAGGTCCGGCCTCTGCCACACCCCGAGGAAATCGGGAGGGGTAATGCCGTGTTGCAAGACATCGTCCGGCAAGTGAATCAGGTAGGCCGGTTGAAGTTGGAGCAGCCAGCCCAAGGCCATCCCCAGACCAACGACCAGGAGAGGCGGCGGGATGATCGTGGCCCATCTGTCTTTTCGCTTGGAAAGGAAAAATAAGAGGAATAAGGAGACACCCCCAATGAAAAAGATGCCAGGGTCCAGGTGAAGGAGGTTCTCGGGAATCCGTCCGACCGCCGCCGGAACGGACTTGATCGGAGGCGTCAAGTGACCCACGAAAGCCGGAATCTGCTTGACGATGATCATCAGACCGATCGCCGCCAGCATGCCTTCGACTACCGAGATGGGGAAAAAAATGGCGAATCGCCCGGCCTTGAATAGACTCAGCACCACCTGCACCAAGCCGGTCAAACAGATGGCCACCAGCAGAAGAGGATAGCCCGCCGCCAGATCTCCGCTGCCGAGCGTGAGCATCCCTGCCAGCAGGGCAGGCGCGAGACCGGCGGCCGGCCCGCTGATCGTCACATAGGCCCCGCCGAGGAAGGGAAAGACCAACCCGGCAATGATGGCCGAGATCAGGCCGGCGATCGGCGGGGCTCCGGAGGCCACAGCAATGCCCAGCGAAAGCGGAAGCCCCACGAGGGAGACGAGAATCCCCGCCGGCAGGTCGTACCGCCAGTGCCGCAGGCCGGGCAGACCATTCTCAGGCTTTTCCACCGCTGGGGCCGATGAATCGATGGGCTTCATTGCGTTCTTTCCCCGCCCTTTTTTTATTATAAGCCTACAAGATAGAAAGGCCAACAAGAAACCCGCTAAGGGATTCATGTTGGCCTACTATGCTATGCGCTCACCTTGAACCGGTTGAACCAGATACGAAAGGAAGGAAGAAGTAGGATCAGGAGGGCCGTCATGGAAGAGTCATCGCCGCACCGCTTCGAGATTTGTTGCTCCCAATCACCCCCTCGATGCTCCCATCGTTTCAGCGATCAGGCAGAGCGTGAAGGTGTCTTGGAGTCGCCGGCAGGCTCGGGCGACGGCTGAGTGAGATTCGTCACTTGGCTGATCTCCTCCTCCGCGTCCTTCATCGTGACCTGGAGATCCTGCTCAACCTGCTTGACCTCTTGCTGAATCAAATTGACTTCCGGCTCAACGGTCTTCCTGAGATCGTCCGCCGTCTCTTTGAGTCCCTTGACCGCCTTGCCGATCTGACGTCCGATCTCCGGCAATTGATTGGGGCCAAAGAGCAGAAACGCGATCACCAGAATGATGAGAATTTCGCCGGCGCCCAGTCCAAACATTTGCGTGAATCGTGAAGCGCTAGAAACAAAGCGTCTTCCGCCCGAAGCCACCCATCACGCATCACCCTTCACGCCCTTATACCCCTGCTTTGCCGGCTGCTGGGCGGTTGTGGTCGGCTGGGCCGACTGCGCCTGTGCCGGCGGCAACCGGGTCTGTGCCCCTGCCTGGTCCGGCGTGGGAGTCACGTCCACCGCATCCGCCTCATGGACCGTCTTCTTGAATCCCTTGATGGCCTTGCCGAGTCCTTCACCGAGTTGGGGCAATTTCCCCGCGCCGAAAACGATCAGCACGATGAGGAGGATCAGCAGCAGTTCCATCCACCCGAATGATCCGAACATTCGCTCCGTTCCCTTCTGTCACCCACTCAGGCGGTGGGGACACCGCCTGCATCAGGAAATGGTCTCACCTCTGCCCGCTCACTGAACGAACTGTCGAGAAAGCGGCAGGCCACGAAACACATGCATAAGCTACTTGGAAAACACGTACAGAGTCAAGAATTTTGTGGCCCTCCAGGCTGAGACCTTGCGCGCTCCTACCATGTCAGCCACCCGGTCTTGCCGAGCTGCTCGCGAAGCTCGGCGTACGTCCGCGTGACCGGGATCTGAGGAAACTCCTTCACGATCTTGTCGGGAGGGCGGAAGAAAATTCCGGCGTCGGCTTCGAGCAACATGGGCGTGTCGTTGTACGCATCGCCGATCGCGACGGTCTTGAAGTACAAACTCTTGAGGGCGACGATGGCTTGCCGCTTCTGGTTCCGTTGGCGGAGGTAGTAGGCGCTGATGCGGCCTCCCTGATCGACCTCCAGCCGGTTGCAGAAGAGCGCCGGATAGCCGAATTGCCGCATGAGCGGCGCGGCAAATTCGTAAAAGGTGTCCGACAGCACGACGACCTGGCACCGCTCCCGCAGCCAATCCACGAACTCCACCGCGCCTTCCAAGGGACTCAGCCTGCCGATCACCTCTTGAAGGTCGGCCAGCTTGAGTCCGTGATGATCGAGGATGCCGAGGCGGCGTTTCATCAGCGCATCGTAATCGGGAACATCCCTGGTGGTCAGCCGGAGATCGGCAATCCCCGTCTTGTCCGCGACGTTGATCCAGATCTCCGGAGTCAGCACCCCTTCCATGTCCAGACATGCAATCACAGGCTCATGCATATGCTCTATGGCTCCTTTGTCGAGTGGTAGGGTATCTCTCAACTTCAGGTCATGGGCGAGAGGCTTATGGGCCATATCCGAAAAGGCGATCGGCCATGGGCGATCGGCGATAGGTCACTGATCAGTTTCCGGACACAGTATTCAGTCGTCAACGCAGCACTCGATACCGAGTGCTGCGTGAATTATCTTAGAGAACCCCCCACAAGGGGTCAAGGCAGCGCATGCGGACTTGCGGCTGGTCAGCCGGTGGCAGATAATGAGGGGCTCGACGAGCGAGAAAAGCGTGAAAGGCGAGAACCCTGCGATGGCAGATGATGAGTGGACCCACCGGCACGTCACGCTCGTCTCGCGTTTCTCTCATGTCACGCTGAGGCCATGAAGCTCAACGGCCACCAGATCGGTCTCCTGAAATCCTACATGATGGACCTGGTCGAGCAGGCGAGGCAGGATGAACAGACTCAACGGTCCTTCGGCTTTTCCGCCGCGGCGTACAGAGCTGATCAAGCCCTGTCCGATCTTCTCGCCATCCTGGATGATCGAGTCGAGTCTGAAGGAGTCCAGGTCGGACTTCCCGCGGAGTTTTTCCATCAGATGTGGACGCTGTGCAATGAGGCTCAGCCGCATCTTCGTGACCAGGTCTGGCTGGAATCCACATTCGACGGGACATCTTCATCCAAATCCACGGTCCGTGAACAGACCTATCGGGCCTTGATGACCTATCTGGAGCGACAATGCCGGCCATAGGCCTCTCGCAGAAGGCTGCCGCTCATCGCAGGCTATGGCCCATCGTGTCGTTCTGGCTCTGGCTCTCCCTGGCCTCCGTCCTGCCGGCTGGGGCATCAGGAGACGTGCCGGCGATCGCCCTGGAGCCCCTCGTGGCCGGTGGCTTGGAGCGGCCTCTCTATCTGACCCATGCCGGTGACGGGACAGGTCGGTTGTTCATTCTCGAACAGCCCGGCCGCATCCGGATCGTCCGGGATGGACAGCTCCTCGAAGCCCCGTTTCTGGACATCGCAAAACAGGTCAGGTTCGCAGGTGAGCAAGGGCTGCTGGGGCTGGCCTTTCATCCATCATACAAGACAAACGGGCGATACTTCATCCACTATGTCCGTGCCTCGGACGGTCGGACGGTGATTGCCGAGTTTCAAGCCTCGTCGAATCCTGACCGATCAGGCATGTCGGAAAAGATCATTTTGACCGTCGCGCAGCCCTACCCGAATCACAAGGGGGGCATGATCGAGTTTGGGCCTGATGGGTTCCTCTATCTCGGACTTGGCGACGGAGGGTCCGGAGGGGATCCGGAGAATCGAGCTCAAAATCGGGCCGAACTTCTTGGGAAGATCTTACGAGTGGATGTCGATCACGGCCACCCCTATGCCATCCCGTCCGATAATCCGCCGACGGATGGGAAGGGGCGACCGGAGATTTATGCCACGGGTCTTCGGAATCCTTGGCGCTTCTCATTTGATCGACAGACCGGCGAGCTGTGGGCCGGCGACGTCGGACAAAATGAATGGGAGGAAATCGACAGTATCCGCCCTGGAGAAAACTATGGATGGCGGGTCATGGAGGGCACGCATTGTTACAGGCCGCGATTGTTCT
The DNA here is from genome assembly GCA_005116795.1 of Nitrospira sp. Taxonomy (GTDB): domain Bacteria; phylum Nitrospirota; class Nitrospiria; order Nitrospirales; family Nitrospiraceae; genus RSF151. The sequence continues at coordinate 6,775 of SWDL01000280.1, forward strand.
GCTCCGCTGAGGGGTTCGTCCCGCCGGTCGTCGAGTATGCGCATGAGCAAGGGCGCTGTTCCGTGACGGGCGGGTATGTCTACCGAGGTGAGCGCATCCCGTCGCTGCGGGGCGCCTATGTCTACGGAGACTTTTGCAGCGGCGAGGTGTTCTTGTTCAGGAGAGCGCGGCCAGATCCTGTCGGCGTCCCCACGGTGCTGCTGAGTACCCCTCTGGCTCTTTCGTCCTTCGGCCAAGACGCGGCCGGAGAACTCTACGTGATCGATTATCGCGGCGGGGCGGTGTTTCGCGTCATTCAGGCCGATCCAGGCCACACTTCGCGTCTCTCAACAATCCTAATACCTCCCTAGCCGGAGAGATCCGACTTACGCTTTTCCAACAACAATATAGGCCAAACTGCCCACGAGCTCCGAAATCGCTACCGTATTGCGCCAGAAGGCACCAGAATTAGGGATTAGATCGAATGGATTCCATTCCGAGGGCCACCCTGGGGCATTGCGCGTCAGGTAGCCGCAAGGATAGGGCGTCGGCGAGAAGCCCTGACCGGCGAAGAATTGATTGGCGCGCGGCATATGATAGGCGGAAGTGACGAGTAGAAGGGAAGTCTGTGGATTCACCAGCCGCCTGACGCCGACCGCGCTTTCGTAAGTGGTCCGGGATTGGTTCTCAGCCACGATCGCCTGTTCCGGCACGCCCAGGCGCACCGCGAACTGCTTCATCGCTTCCGCCTCGCGAGGGCCTTCCCCAATCACGCTGGGATCCCCCCCCGGCATGACGAGGAGGGGAGCCAGCCCGCGCGTATAGAGCTCGATGCCGCAGAGTAGGCGTTCTTTGGTCGCCGCTGTGGGCTCAGTCGTCGGTCGGAGTGTGCCTTTCGCCGCGGTGCCGCCCGCGAGGACGACAATAGCGTCATGTCGAGACAAGGCGGTGGGATCCTTTGGAGGATGCCACATTTCGAGGGCTCCCAGGAGATTCGATGCGACGACCGGGTTTCCCAACAGCCAGATGAGCAAGAAGATCGTCAGAGCGAGGCGGCGGATCCAGCGCGTCAGCCCTGGAGAAGAAGGGAGCCAGGACAGGATCAGGATCAGTCCAGCCAGGGCCACCAGCCATGTATAGGGATAGATCGCATACTTGGCCAGCTTATAGAGGCCGTATAGAAAGGGAGTCAGTTCCATGAATTAGGTCGTCGAAGAAGGGATCAGCCGGACCGCCTCGAACATCAGTCGTGAGACCGCAGTGTAGCCTGAGGGACGCTCAAAAGCGAGGGCGGAATCTCGGGGCGGCGTCGGCGCAGCATTCCAGAACTTGCGTGAAAATCGGCAGTGAGCGTGAGACGGGGAGCAGGGATCAATGCGGATTGGATTTCTGAATGTCCTGTTCGACTTCGTGTTCATGGATCTCGCGGTGGCGCTCGCACCGGCTGCATTTCGCAGAGAGCATGCCGTTCTGCCCGCGCGCTTCAAAACGAAACACCAGCGTATACCGTGAGCCGCCGCAGTAGGGACAGGGATGCCCATCGAGTTCCCGCCAGGTCCGGCCGATGCGTCCGGCCTGACCGTGGATGCGCTCCACTTTTCCTGCGAGCCGCGGCCTCAGTGGGTCCAGCACATCGCCCTCCTGATCAAGATCCTCAGACGACATCGGTGAGATCTGCCTGCGACGACTGTCGGGCCACCCGTCCGAATGCTTGATGTCACGATACGAGCATCGAGCGAACGGGACAATTCCCCCAAGGTAGGGAGGGTCCTTCCGAAGCAGGAGGGCTCGGGTCGGTTGCGCGCGGCTTCTTGGCGTTGCCGCTTGTTGTTTCCTACTCTCCTGGATCACATGGACGTTCCTGCGATGATCGGTCAGCCACTCGAACGATCTCACGACGAACGATTTTTCGCGCCCTGCCCTCGCGGGCTTGAAAGTCTGCTCGTCGACGAGCTCAACACCCTGGCCGCAGGCGAGATCGTGCCCACCGAGGGCGGGGTCGGGTTCAGCGGTCCCCTCACGCTCTGCTATCGGGCCAATCTCGACAGTCGCATTGCCAGCCGGGTGTTGTGGCAGGTGGCGGTCGGTGAATACGCCGATGAGCAGGATCTGTACGAGCAGGCTCGGCGCTGTTCCTGGCCCGACTGGTTTCATCACCGATGTACCATCAAGGTCAAGGTCGGCGCCCAGCGCTGTTCGCTGAAGAGCCTCGAGTTCGTCACGCTCCGGATCAAGGATGCGGTCTGCGATGCGTTCAGAGCGACGACCGGACAGCGGCCCACGGTTGAGACGCAGCGTCCGGATGTCTTGATCGTCGTGTTCCTCGACGGGAGGCATTCGACGTTGTATCTGGATACGAGCGGCGACCCGTTATTCAAGCGAGGCACGCGACGCCTCGGAGGCGAAGCCCCGCTGCGTGAAAATTTGGCGGCGGGAATTCTCCGGCTGGCGGGCTGGCCAAGCGCGACGACCTTGCTCGATCCGATGTGCGGAAGCGGCACGATCCTGATCGAGGCGGCACAGATGGCAGCCGGTGTGCCGCCGGGCCTGGGGCGACGCTTTGCCTTCGAGCGGTTCAGTTGGTTCGATGGGCCGGCCTGGCAGGCGATGCGAGCGAACCGACGAGCGGATCCGTCGGCCGGGTCAGCGGTCCAGATCTATGGAAGCGATATCGACGGGACGGCCATCGCCGCCGCACGGGCCAATCTCACAGCCGCGGGGCTGGAGCGGAGCGTGCAACTGAGACAACAGGATGTCCTGTCTCTCTCTTCGCCGGCCGACGAGGGTCTGCTGGCGACCAATCCGCCCTATGGGGTTCGGGTCGGCACCGATGCCCACTTGGCTGCCTTCTATCCCCGGTTCGGCGATGTCCTCAAGCAGCGATTCTCGGGCTGGCGCGCCTGTCTCTTGACGGCGGACCTTCGGCTGCCTAAGCTGATCGGGCTGGCGCCGTCGCGGCGGATTCCCTTGTTCAACGGGCCGCTGGAATGTCGGCTGTACGAATTTGAGCTGGTGAAAGGATCGATGCGGGGGCGGTCACGCACCAAGCCGGGAGCCACCGGGCAATCTGACTGACGGCTCCCGGCCGGTTGCAACCTCAAGTCGGCGTACCCGACTTACTTATTGGGTTGCGGGGTAAAGCGAAGATAGGGCTTCACGGCCTTGAACCCCTTGGGGAAGAGGGTCGTGGCCTCAGCGTCCGATACCGCCGGCACGATGATGCAGTCCTGTCCGTCTTTCCAGTTGACCGGCGTGGCCACCTTAAACTTGGCCGTCAGCTGGAGTGAATCGATCACGCGGAGCAGCTCGTCGAAGTTGCGTCCGCATGAGGCCGGATAGGTCAGCATGAGCTTGACTTTCTTGTCCGGTCCGATCACAAACACCGACCGAACGGTCATGTTGTCGAGGGCGTTCGGATGGATCATGTCGTACAGCATGGCGACCTTTTTGTCGGGGTCGGCGATCAAGGGATAGTTGACCGTGCAATTCTGGGTTTCGTTGATGTCTTTGGTCCACCCCTTGTGCGAGTCCAGCGGGTCGACGCTGATGGCCAGCACCTTCACGCCCCGCTTCTCGAATTCGCTCTTGATCCGCGCCATATACCCGAGTTCGGTCGTGCACACCGGCGTGAAATCCTTGGGATGGGAGAACAGAATCCCCCAGCCGTTGCCCAGCCAGTCGTGGAAGGTGATCGTTCCTTCGGTGGTTTCCGCCGTGAAGTTCGGCGCCTCATCTCCGAGTCGTAGTGCCATGGGGTCCTCCTTGTGATGAGATATGAAAATGATGACGAGTTCTTAGGACGAGGTAGGGTACCGCTTTCCCAGCCCAGGGTGCAAGAGGGTGGCCCTGGATGGCGGCCCTGGAGTGCGTGAGACATTACACTAGCAGGCTGCGGAACAACCATTATCGGCACCGCAGAGCTTCGATGGCCTGCGTGCCTGGAACATGAGGAGATCACCCCCGCAGGGGCCGGAAGAACGGGATAAAAGAAAGGGTCTTCGCGGATCACAGTGGGTCCTTTTCCTCTCTTCGCGTTAACGGAGGCAGGAAGGCGGCAACGATGTTGAGCTTGAGGTACTCTTCATCCCGGTAGCCGTAGGCTCGCCGCTGGAGGACACGGATCTTGTTGTTGAGCCCTTCCACCAAACCAAGGCTGACCTTGTTTTCCGGGTGACAGTACGAGGCGATGCCGTCCCAGTGGCGGTCGATCATCGCCGCGAACTTCTCGTAGGGCGTGAGCCGCTGCCACTTGAGGCTCTGTGTCCACCGCGTGAAGAAGGCGCGGGCTCCGCTCTCGGTCTGGTAGTCCCAGAGCTGGCCAAAGGACTCTTTGAGCAGGTACGCGGTGTTCAGCCGCTTGTTGGCTTTCAGCAGCTTGTTCAGCGCTTTGCGCCCGTCCAGGGCGAGATTCGCCCGGTGGGAGAGCAGCGTGTACTTCTGCCCTTTGATGTAGGCGCGTTCTTTGCCGGTCAGCCGGGCGTATTCGCTTTTTCGCACCTGGTCCAGCGCGTCACCCCGATGGCGTAGGACATGGAATTTGTCGAACAGGATGGCCGCGTTCGGGGCATGATCGGGCTTGAGCGTCGAGGTGCGAAAGGCCTTCCACATGTCCATCACCGCCAGTCGAATCTTGTGGCTTTTCTTGGGTCCCAGCCACTGATAGAACTGATCCATGCTCGCTTCCGAACGGTCCATTCCCCCAAACCAGATGGGGCGATGACGCACCAGATCGCTCACCACAATCCGGTAGGTGTGCCCTTTCTTGATCGACACCTCATCGATCCCAACGACCTTCGGGCCCGGCACCCCGAGGCGCCGGAGTTGCTCCCGCATATACTGTTTGTCCAACGCCTTGACCGCCCTCCAGTCGAGGTGCAGCTCCCGGGCCACCGCTTGGATCGTCGAAGCCCGGCAGCGCTTTCCCACGTAGAAGGCGAACCGCTTGGTGTAAAACGGATGGTCGGCCAGCCACGCCAGCTGTTCCTGTTTCACCTTGCCGCAGCTCCGGCACTGCACGCGCCGGAGCTCGATCTCCAGGTCGATGCGGGTATCCCCACAGGACAGATCTCGTATCCGGCGGACTTTGTGATCGTAGAACGTCCAGTGAACCCTCCCGCAGGCACCGCAGACCGTTTTTTTCCCCGCCGATGGAGGGCGAGGATCCGTCCCTTCGGGTCCCCAAAGACGCCTCGAACCTTGGCGCTCGGACGAAATCCGGGGAAGCGGTACGTGTCCTCAAGTCGTCGGGGTCTTCGCATCCGCGCATCATGCCAGATTCCCTCATGCCTGAACACCTCGAAACACTCTGTCCAAAGCCAACTTCATGCGATAAATACCCCATTTTTACCCACTCGAAATGCAGAAGACCCTTCAGCCTAAGCGCCTCCTGTGGGCCACCCCCCGTTTTTGATGGGGGGTGGCCCATGGCGTTTTTCTGCGTATCCTGAAGGACCGAAAAGGATCAGCCCTGTCATAGATGGGCCGGGGGAGGGGCTGTTAGGTGTGGGGTTGTCGTGGCGTCACTTGCAGTTCATAACGCGGCTGCCGCTCTTGGGGTCGAAGAAGTCGCTGCAGTGGTCATCGCCGGCGGGATGCCCGTCCGGCGTCGTGCGATTCCAACCTCCGGACCCACCGCCTCGCGGCTTGATCCGTGCCTCGATGCCTGCTCTGATATTGAAAACCGCCGGCCCATGTTCAACCCCCCCAATGCCCTCGGCATTCATCCAATAGCGTCCGGGCATGGCCTCGCCCTGATGTCGGAGCACGACGACTTCTTGGATCGGGAGGTCCCGGCCGTTGATGAACACGCCGGTCTTGCCTTGGGACGCGTCGGCTTTGAGCGGTCCTCCGAGATCCAGATGGGGAGCGATTTGCCCGCTGATCGGGCCTCCCTCGGCCCCCCAGAGTCCTGATACGGTGTCGTACCAGTACCGGCCGGGTTGAATGGTCCCACCGGCGGCGACTTCCAGCGCGGTGATCGTCTGCTGTGTGAGCGGGACGCCGTTGACCACGACCTGGTCTTTTTCCATCTGCTTGATGGCGCGGGCGGTCTTCTTCTTTTTTGTCTTCGATCCTTTTGCCGCCTGGTGTTTCTTGCTCTTCAGCTTCGTCGCCGATGATTCGCTCGACGCCGATGCGGCCACGGTCTTAACAGCCGCCGTGACCCTGTCCATCTGCGATGCGTGATCTTCAATCCAGACTCGGCGGGGCTCCTGCGCCGTCACAGTCGAATCTTGTCGCGCGTACACACTTGCCGCCAGGAGGAAGGCTACGGCCAACGGACCGGGTCTCTTCATAGCCACGTATCATACACCAGTGCCCGCCGAACCCCAATTGTTCCGTGCTTGTTGCGCGCGATCAGAGAGTCGGTCCTTGATCCGACCAATGGAGCAGGTGTGTCAAAGAGAGAGGGCCATGCCCGGGTCGCTTGCCGCCTGGGCGGGGGTCGGCTATCCGGTCTTCACGAGCGGTGGGGTGAGGAGGGCGAGGAGGTCGGCGACATTGAAGGGTTTCAAAAGATAACCGATGGCCCCTTGTTCCTTGGCGGCGAGCGCCGATTCCAGACTGCCCTGGCAGGTGATGATGATCACGTCGAGGTGGGGCCTGGTGCGTGTGATGTCCTTCAAGAGGTCCATGCCGTTCCGGTCGGGGAGCATGAGATCGAGGGTCATGGTGTCGATGTGGTGGGAGCGGAGAATCTCGGTCGCGGCCTCCGCGGTCTCGGCGGTGAAGACCTTGAAGAAGGGTCGCAAGATTGTCGCGAGGGCCGCGCGCGGGCCCCGCTCGTCCTCGACGATCAGCACCGAGCGCGTCGGCGGATTTTGGAAACTGGTTGGTTTGCTCACCTGGTGTCGTGCGTTCATCCGATGGGTGATCCCGGGGCCCAGCGCCCTGGACCAGACGGCCTCGCCCTGATCCACAGGCAACCGTGAAATTGGACGAGGGCTGGGTCGTTCTGTGACTGCCTTTCGCACCAACAAGTTTGGTCCTCCATCCATGGGACGAAACTCTGAGGGCCCCGTCAATCCATGAGGCCCTGGGAACTCGCTTCTGAGGGGAGAGCAAGGCCAATGCCTATTTCTTCATTCGCATAAAAACAACTACAAGTAGCTGAAGATCAAGGGGCTTTGGCGATGAGGGGGGGAGGCGGGCAGGAGAGGGGAGAGCGGCGAGATGGATGAAGTGACCTACAGGCGTTTGGATGGGGGGAAGTGTGAAAAAACATGGAAGTCCCTCAAAATTCAGCGGTTTTTTAGCCAGGCTCCTGGTTGGATGTAATTCTCTTCACCCCTAAGGGGCAACGCATCCTCGGGCGGCCCCTGAGTCCCAGCTTCTGCGCCTCGCAGGGGACCGGGGGCTGGGGAGGCTGCATCAAAACTCCCGCAGGCAGGCATGCCGCTGGCCGACCCAATAGAGCCCACGGGGTTTGGCAACCTGGCGGCCTTCCTCCAACTCCGGCGGTAGCGGCTTCTCATAGTATTGGTGCCACCAGCGCGCCGCTTGCCAGATCGCCTCGGGGCAACTGGCTTTCGTGGCCAGGCCGGGCGTCAACTCCACGCCGAGCGCGGCAAAGACAGCCTCCGCAAAGGCGGCCGAGGGAATGCCGTTCCCGCTGAGCAAGGGATTGGCCGGAAGTCCCGCTCCCCAGGCGTATCCGAGCCACGGCAGGACCAGTGTCGTGAGGTCGAGCAGGCCACGCTCGCGTTGGACTTTGAGGATGGCGTCGCAGACGGTCTCGCCCGGCGACTCCTCGATCGGAAACCGGAGCACCGCGAGATTGGGAAACCGGTTCCGGTCGTCATACCGATCGAGGGACACGGTATGGATGCCGTTCAGCGCCGGCATGTCGGCAAAACCTCCGGGCGGATCGATCGCAACCTCGTGAAGCTCCAGCCCGGTGTCACAGCGCATGGCGACGGCGACGTGAGACCAGTAGCTCGGCGTCATATCATGGCGGAGGTGGCTCTGGGCGACGCGCATCTGGAAGTGGAGCAGGTCCGTCCCTCCGATCAGCACCAGGGTGCCGTCCACCGGCTCGCCCTTGCGCAGGAGCCGCGGCAGGGCCCGGGCTACAGACGGGCGATTCGCTCGCCTCTGTTCAACCAATGCAGGATTCTTGCGTTGCGCGCTCGATCGTCTGCAGGAAATCATGGAGCCCTCCGTGGCAAGGTGATCGAATAAGTGCCTTGTTGAATGGGGTGATGGGGCGAACGCTGGGCAATGGCCCATGCCGTCGCGCGGACGTTGACGGATTGATCCGTTTGCGTGAAGCCCAGCGTGACGAAATGATCGACGGTCAGCCCGCCCTCCGGCGGCGCCCAGGGGATGGTGTCGACGCGCAGGCGGGGCTGCGCGCCGGCTCTTGCCGGAAAGCGCTCCGGCGCCCGGACAAATGAGCCGCCCACGGACTTGTCCACCAGTGCGAGGGGCGAAGCGATGAGTTCCGTGAACGGCAGTCCGCTGGGCAGTTGCGTGGCAGCCAACCGGCCGAAGTGAATGTCGCCTGCCAGGAGGAGCAAGGCGCGGCGGGACTGTAAGACCGACTCCGTGAGCGGCGCATATTGGGCATAGTTCGCCAAGGACCGGTCCGCGAACTTGGCTGAAAACCAGTTGGTCGGTTCCGTGAACAGGGGCGCGCCCATGACCAGGAGGCCTGGCCGGTCGATCGGGCCTCCTTCGAGCCACTGTTGCAGTTCGGCCAGCGCGGCCGGGGTCATGAAGTTCCGGTCACCTTCTTCTCGGCCGAACCGGGTGTCCGCGAGGAACACATCGAGCGGTCCGACAGAGAACCTCATGCTTGCCGTCGGCGGAGCGGGGCTTGCTGCTTGAAACGACTGGTACAGGCTGGCGGCGATGGCCGCCCATTCGCTCCGCTCCGCTGCGCTCCGGCTCAGGAGCAGCGGGCTCCAGTTGGGGTGATTGTTCCAGAACTCGTGGTCGTCGGCGAGCAAACAGGTGGCCCCGTCCGCCAGCAGCGTGGAGAAGCCGGTCGAGGTGTCGCCTTGGGTCCAGGTGTTCACATACTTGTCGAGAAGGCGCGCGGATAGCCGTCCCGGGTCGCGCGGCAGTACCTCGTACCAAGGATTATCGAGATAGACCTGATCGCCGCAGAAGATCGTCATGTCCGGCTGATAGTAGGCGGGCAGGTTTCGCGTATTCAGACCGGCGAGCCCCGCCTGATCCTGGTACCAGGCGAAGCAGGAGCCGAGCCACAGAGTCCAGGGCTTCTCTAGGGCGCGGGGCAGCGTGCGCGGGAGGGTGCGCGTGCGGGCCTGTGCCGTCGCGGCGCCGACCGTGGCGCGGAGCGCATAGGCGGCGCCCGGCTGGAGTGAGGTCAGCGTGAGGCGCTGCGTCCAGATGGTGCGCGCGTCGGCCGGCAGACGCCCGGCGACATCCACCACCTGCCAGGCTGTCGCGGGAAGCGGCCAGGTGTGCGCGCCGGACTGCACCGACCCGTTCGGCGGCTGGTTCACACTGCCGAAGATCCCGCACCAGATCTTTGCGCTAGTCGTGGTCACATGCTGTGGAACCAGTACGAGTCTCATTGCTCGTTCGTGATCTGTGGGTGTGTTTGGTTTGTCCGGTGTGTTCAGTGTGTCTCGTGCTGCTGGTCGAACGGAAACGACCAGACAAACCAGTCTTCTTCCTTCAACAATCGACGCAGACAATGTCGCCTGTCTTCGGCTCAATGACAGGGGGCGCAGTCGCCCGTCGGCGATAGTAAGCCGTCAGGCGCTCGACGAACCCCTCATAGTGGGCGAACGGCACGATCCGCATGCCCTGATGGGGGTCCTCCCCATTCACATAGGGCTGGAAGAAATCATCGTAGTGGCTCAGGATCACTTGTTTCGGCTGGAGTCGATCCAAGACGCTCATGGGGTAGTCCGCGACCTTGTCCCACCCCGGCACGCAGAGAATGGCGACATCGATCGGATGCCGGCTCAGGAATGCCTCGGGGATCGCTGTCATCACGCCCGGATCGCTCGCCGCGCCGTTGATGAAGAGGCGGGTGACAATCTGATCCTGTTCCCCGAGAAAGTCGATGACGAACATGAGCGTCTGCCCCAGCTTATACTCCCAGGCATCGCTCGGCGGCGAGGTGCGGGGCTCCAAGACCTCGCCGTCCATGAGGGTCAAGCCGAAGACATGCGGGGCATGGCTGCTGAGAAACGGCGTCACCACCACCTGTCCCGCACGAATGGGCCGGCCGAGGCGCGCGGGATCGTCGGCTATCACAAAGTCGAGTTTCGGGGGAGCCCATCCCTTGAGAATGTTATGAGCGGTTCGGCTGCCGACGTAGAGGGGTTGGGTGGGCGCAGTGCGCAGATAGTAGCCCACGTCCATCAGATGATCATAATGGGCATGGCCGATGAGCAGGAAGCGGGTGGTCTCCGGCAAGGTCGGGAGGACCGCCTTGATGCGGGCTACATCCGGCTGAAAACCGCCCCCGAAGATCGACCCGGCGATCTGCCACATGGACGGCCGTGTAAAAAAGGGATCGACGACTACGACGTCCTCGCCGCGAGACATGATCCAGGTGGAGACGCCGAGCCACTGGAGACGGAGATGCGCATCGTCTGGATGCCGGAGTGCCGCGAGAGCGACCGGGCTCTGGCCGGAGGCGGGATGACGACTGAGTCCGGCTGAGAGGGCGAGGATAATCGTGAGGAGAACGACGAGGCCGCTGGTCCGTATCATTCGGCAGATTTGAGGCCCATGTGCTTGATCAGCCGCGCGAGATAGGTGCGCTGCAGGCCGAGCACCTGCGCCGCGCGCGTCCGGCTCCCGCCGGCCCGGGCGAGCGCCTGACGGATGATGCGTTTCTTGTGATCCTCCACCGCCTCATGGAACGGACGATCGAGATCGGCCGTTCCGTCCTTGCCCACCCC
>SWDL01000281.1 GCA_005116795.1 Nitrospira sp.
ATCACCGGCGCGGCCACGACGCGATTGTTGGTGAAGACGCCGGCGATCGGGCCCGGTGTCTCCGACGCGACCAGAGCCAGGTCGGGCTTCCGCACCTTCTTAATGCCGGCGTAGACTCCAGCGGCGGTAAACCCGCGCGCCGCGGTGACTCCACCCTTCACGGACTTCATTGAGGCTCCGTCGTTCAAGAAAGGAAGACTACGTCGCGCGGGCGAGCGGTCCGATCATGGGAAGAGGCCGGCTCCCATCAAGCCCGTCGTCTCTGAGAGCCCCAGCATCAGATTCATGGCCTGAATCGCCTGGCCCGCGGCGCCTTTCACCAGATTATCAAGCGCGGCCACGGTGACGACGAAACCGGTCTGCCGATCCAGGAACACGCCCACATCGCAGAAGTTTGAGCCGCGTAGGTGGCGTGGATTGGGTGAGACATCGCCGTCCTGCACCCGAATGAAGGGTTCATCCTTGTAATAGTCTCGATAGAGCGCGCGAAGCTCGTTCAGCGGGAGCGCCGCGTGCAGCCGCCCGTACGCGGTGCTGAGGATACCGCGGTTCATCGGCACCAGGTGCGGGGTAAACGCCACTCTGACCGCAGGGCGCGCATTCCCTGACGCGCCCCGGCCCTTCCCTGCCAGGGCCTGGAGCTCTTGCTCGATCTCCGGAATATGCCGGTGCGTCCCGATCTTGTAGGCCTCGATGGATTCATGCGCTTCGGGAAAGTGATAGGGGAGGGCCGGGCTTCGACCCGCACCCGACAGGCCCGATTTGGAGTCCACCACAATCGTATCCACGTGAATCAGGTCATGGGCCACCAGTGGAGCGAGCTGCAAGATGGCTGCGGTCGGATAACAGCCCGGCGATGCGGTCAAGGTGGCGGTGCGCAAGGCCTCTCGATGACACTCCGGCAGTCCGTACACCGCGCGTTTCAGCAAGTCAGGGTGGGGATGGGATGTCTGATACCAGGTGTCGTAGGCCGTCGGATCTTTCAGCCGATAGTCCGCGCTCAAATCGACGACGGGTTTTCGCTCGGCCAGGCAGGCGGCGACGGGTTCGAACGACTTGGTGTGCGGGAGCGCCAGGAAGACCGCATCGGCCTTCCTGGCGATCGCTTCCGGCTCCAGGGCCTCGTAGGCCAGTGTACAGAGGCCGGCCAAGGAGGGAAAGCCGGCGCTGACCGGCGACCCGGCCGATTTCTCCGAGGTGACGGCCACCACGGTGAACCGTGGGTGGCTGAGCAGCAGACGCAGCAACTCGCCGCCCGTGTAGCCGGAGGCGCCGCCGACGGCGACCTTGATCTTGTCCGAAGATGCCTTCATAGACTCTTGTCTCTCGGGACTGTGCGCCTGCCGGAAAAAAAGGGGGAAGGCGGACTGCGCCTTCCCCTTGTGCCTTCAGTGAAGAAGGAGCGATTACCGCTTGGAGTACTGGAAGCGCTTACGGGCGCCTTTCTGTCCGTACTTCTTCCGTTCCTTGACGCGAGAGTCCCGGGTCAGGAACCCTTCCTTCTTGAGCGATTCACGGAACGCCGGGTTCAGGGCGACCAGCGCGCGAGAAATCGCGTGGCGCAATGCCCCGGCCTGGCCGGTCGACCCGCCGCCGAGGAGGCTGGCTTTCACGTCGTACTTCCCGGCAATGCCGGCGATCTCAAAGGGAGCCTGCACGGCGCTTCGCAGGGTGGACCTGGGAAAGTAGCTGTCCAACGAACGGGCGTTGTTGATGGTGAACTGGCCGCTGCCAGGCGTGAGCCACGCCCTGGCGACGGCGTACTTGCGTCTGCCGGTTGCATACTGGGTCGTCGTGGTCATGAGAATCTCCTACCTCCTTGGAATCGAGCTTACAACGCGATCGGTTCGGGCTGTTGCGCGGTGTGGGGGTGGTCCGTGCCCGCATAAATCTTGAGCTTGCGAGCCATTTGTTTGCCCAGCGGATTTTTCGGCAGCATGCCCTTGATCGCCTTCTCCAGAAGCGCCGTGGGATCCTTGGCATGCACGTGCTCTGCGGTGAGCGTCTTGAGCCCGCCTGGGAAA
>SWDL01000282.1 GCA_005116795.1 Nitrospira sp.
TTTCGGAAACCTTTGCTTTACGCAAATTCCCGACAATCCTTTCCCGGCCGCGCTGCTGCTGCGACGCGACGCCGCTGCGGGTTCTTGGGAACGGCGGGGATCATGGGTTATCTCGTCGTGGTGCTGAGCGCCGCGTTCGGAATTCCCACGGTCTACTTGCTCCAATGGAGTGTCACGGCCGTCGCGCAGGGCGCCATCGACAGCCGGTTTTGGGGGTTCGTCGTCAACAGCGCCTTGCTCTCAGGGCTTGCCGCCACCGGCGCGGTCGCGATCGGGCTTCCTCTCGCGTACATGGCGACTCGGCGCCCGTCTCGGCTGAATCTCGCGTGCCTGCAAGCCGCTTACGCCGGCTATGTCCTGCCGGGCCCGGTGGCCGCGTTGGCTGTCTTAGCCTTGTGTACCACCTTTGCGCCAATTTTCTATGGATCGGTCATCGTGTTGCTGGTCGCCTACATCGTGCACTTTCTCCCTGCAGGGCTCCAATCGCTCGAACCGGCGCTCCAGCAACTGACCCCCAATCTCGAAGAGGTCGCGCGGACACTCGGCTTCAACTTGAGACAGATTTGGCGGCGCATCACGTTTCCGCTGATCCGGAACGGTTTTCTGGCCGCGTGGGTCCTGATGTTTCTACAGACGATGAAGGAACTCCCCGCCACGCTGCTGCTGCGGCCTGTGGGGTTCGACACACTGGCGATTCGCGTGTGGCTCGAAGCGAGCGAAGAGTACTACCAGTTGGCGGCGCCGTCGGCCGTCTTGATCGTGCTGCTGAGCCTGCCCGCGCTCATGCTCCTCGTGGCGAAGGATTGGCGTGCGGCCTGATCGAAGACGTGAGATGGAACACCCATGGCGATCTGCGGAGCCATCGGTCCCGGTGACGGGTGATGAACGACATGAGGACACCATCATGATGCCGACGGCGCGCAACCGCCGGATCGAACCTCCCGCGCCGGACCATCCGCCCAATGGCGCTGCGCACGAGAATGTCCTGGATCTCCGACATGTCACGTGTGCGTACGAGGCCGGACGCCCGGCGATTTCCGACGTGTCCTTCTGCCTGCACAGGGGGGAGATCCTCTGCCTGCTCGGCCCCTCCGGATGCGGCAAGACGACGACTCTCCGCGCCATCGCCGGCTTTGAACCGGTGACGAGCGGAGACATCTTTCTCTCGGGCCGGCTCGTCTCTTCCACGACGCGCTGCGTTCCTGCGGAGGAACGGCGCGTGGGCATGGTCTTTCAGGAGTACGCGCTCTTCCCCCATTTGCGCATCCTGGAGAATATCGCCTTTGGCCTTCGTCATCTCTCGCGTGAACAGCGACTCGCCCAGGTCCAAGAGATGTTGCGATTGACCGGCTTGACCGGTTTGGAACGACGGTATCCGCATGAGCTGTCGGGCGGACAGCAGCAACGGGTGGCCCTGGCTCGCGCCCTCGCGCAACATCCGGTGGTCTTGCTTCTGGATGAACCCTTCAGCAACCTGGACCCGGACATGACCGGCAAGATGCGCCGGGAGTTGGTCGACATCCTTCATCGGACTCGTACGACCGCCGTGATGGTCACCCACGATCACGACGAGGCCTTTGCCATCGCCGACCGCATCGCGGTCCTGAACAACGGCCGGCTCGAGCAGTTCGACCCCCCCGAAACCATCTATCACGTGCCGTCGACGCCGTTCGTCGCGGACTTCGTCGGGCAGGCGGATTTCCTGCCCGGCCTCGTCAAGGACGGCAAAGTCTTCACCGAGATCGGTGAGTTCCTGAATCAACCCAGATATCCCAGCGGCGCCCGCGTGGTCGTGATGGTGCGCCCCGACGATGTCCACATTGCGCCGTCCGAACAATGCTCGGCCCGCATTCAAGCCAGACAGTTCCGCGGTTCGGAAAACCTCTATACCGTCTCGCTCCCGTCCGGCCGGCTCGTCCACAGCAGCGAATCGTCCACCACGGTCTATTCCGTCGGCACGCCCGTCGCGCTGCACATCATCGCCACCCATACGGTGCTGTTTGAAGACCGGCGCGCACAGCCGCGAGTGCCCGCCCTTCCGCTCCCACCCATTGACGATCCTCCTCCACCTCTGGCATGGTGAGCACCCTGATGGACGCACTAAAATCGGCCATAGACTATGGGGTTGTCGGCTTGCTGGTGGCGCTGAGTGTCTGGGCCTTCGCCGTGGCCATCGAACGCTGGCTCTACTATCGCCGGGTGGATCTTTCCCAGTTCCCGAATCAGCAGGCCTGCGAGATCACGCTCACGAAAGGGCTGGTCGTCATCGGCACCATCGCCGCCAACGCGCCCTATATCGGCCTGCTCGGCACCGTGTTGGGGATCATGCTCACCTTCCATACGATGGGCACGTCGGGCCAGCTCGCGGTCAGCACGATCATGATCGGGCTCAGCCTGGCGCTCAAAGCCACCGCCGTCGGCCTCCTCGTCGCGATCCCCTGCGTCGTGATGAACAACGTGCTGCGGCGCCGCGTCTCCGAGCTGCTCACCAGGTACGAAGTGTCCCGTGGAGCGTGACCTCGATCAGATCAACGTCATCCCGCTCGTGGACGTCATGTTGGTCTTGTTGGTCATCGTCCTGACCACGGCCACCTTCATTACCACCGGCCAAATTCCCGTCGATCTGGCCACCTCCAAGGAAGCCGGCGACAAGAAGGACACGCCCGTGATCGTCACCTTGACGTCTGACGGCACGCTCTTCGTGAATGATCAGCCCGTGCCCGCCCACGGCCTGGCGCAGGCACTCTCGCCGCACAACCGCACGCACCTGGTCGTCGTGCGCGCAGACAAGGTGACGATACTGGAGCGATTTGTCGAAGTCGTGGACGAGATCCGCGGGTTGGGATTCGGGCAGGTCAGTTTGGAAGTGGTGAAATCGTAGGGTTGGCCGGACGTACTCTCTCGCGGAGTCCGGAGGAGACCAAGACTCGCCCCTCCGCGTCGACGATCACGCCTTCGACATCAGGGAGCTGCTCGATCAACGCCATGCCCCGCTCCGGTCCCATCACGAAGATGCCGGTATCCAACCCGTCGGCCATCACGCCCTCCTTCGCCACGATGGTCACGCTCTGACAGCTACGGGCCGGCTGGAGCGTCCGCGGATCGAGGATGTGGTGATAACGGACCCCGTTCCGCTCGAAGTAGCGTTCATAGTCTCCGGCCGTCGAAATCGCCTCGTTTTCCAATTCCAGCGTGGCCATCATGCGGCCGGGGTCTCGTGGATGTTGAATGCCGAAGCGGAAACGGGCTTTATCCGGTAGCCGCCCGAAGGTCTTGATATCCCCTGACAGCGCCACCACCCCCGCCGTCGCGCCGGCCCGCTGCATGACCGTGGCGGCCAGGTCCGCCGCGAATCCCTTGCCGATCCCTCCGACGTCCACACGCATCCCCGCGCGCTCGAGGTACACGGTTCCGGCCCGTTCATTGATGTGGAGGGCCGAGAGCTCCACGAGCGGATGGATGGCTCGCAGTTCCGCCTCCGTTGGGATCCTCGCTTGTTCGGTGACGCTCCAGGCCTCGATCGCCGGGCCCAGCGCTATATTGAATCCGCCCTCAGTCAACAGGGCTATCTCGAGAGAACGCTTCAACACCAGAAGACTCTCTGGACCGACGGGCACCGGGGCTCGCCCGGCCGCCGCATTGACCTTGGAAAGTTCGCTGGTCGGGATCCACGTGCTGAGGAGAGCCTCCAGCCGTCGAACTTCCCCGAAGCCTGCCTCCACCGCCTGTTGGGCCATCGACGCAGTCGGTGCCACGGCCGTGAGGGTGACCACTGTCCCCATGTGCATCTGCGCGCGGCGGACGATCGTCGGCGCATCCGTGGCTGGGATTGATGCTTCCGGCTTCAGTTCGCCGCAGCTCCACAGAAAGAGGAGCGCTAGCGCAAAGCTTCCCCCCACTGGAAAGCGTCGAATCCACACACATAGACTCGTCATACCTGGTGATACCCCCGTGAACGAACGAGCACGACCCGCCTGAACAGCCCCTCGAACCTCCGCGCGAGGCATGGGGGTCATTATATAGAAATTCCTTCCACCCGGCTCCGCAGACGGCCCTCCAACACGACACTTGACAGGGGGCGCTAAAAGAGATATTAATAATCGTTCTCAATTTCAATTTGGTCGCAAAGATTTCACGGTGGCGGAACGGCACGACATGGTGACGCGCACGATCACGGAAGTCGAACAGGGTGCCGAAGAGACTCGATGCGAATGCGGACAACTGATCGCCAAGCTGCGGCAGGGCGGCATCGAGTTGAAATGCAAACGATGCAAGCGGATCGTGTTGATCCCCTTCACATCGATTGAAGGATGGACGGCCGGCCCTCTCCACCTCAACGTCGTCAATGTTCCAGAAAGGAGGCACAGCGACAACACATGAACGATGATTGACCGAACGGTTTGAGTCGCCGACAGACCAGAGACCATCAGAGTCCCGAGTCAGATCACCACCTTACTCGTTACGGAGGATGCCCATGAAGATGCGGTCAATCCTCGGGGCTCTGCTCATCGCCGGTCTGCCGGCCATGCCGGCACTGGCCGAAAACATGACCCCGGAGGACATTAAAAAGTTGGTGGACGAAGCCGTGAACAAGAAGATGCAGGAACACGAACGACGAGAAGGCGCGACGGAGCGACGAGAGGCTGCGCCGCCCACTGGGCCACAGTATCCGGTTCCCACCGGTCCGATCACCGAGATTGCCAAAGAGCGGCCAGGTGAAGAAAAGGTCCCGTTGGGGTTCAGTTCGACCGGATCAGGCAAACTGGTGTACGCCAAACCCTTCCTCAGCGCCCCCAAGGCGACAGTCGGGGGGTATACGGACGCGATGTTCACGTCGCTCACGACGCCGAACCTGGACAACCGGAGCCGTCAGAGTTTCAACAACTTCCGGATGGTGCCGTTCATCTATGCCGACATTACCGATCGGGTAAAATTTGCCACGGAACTCGAGTTCGAACGGGGCGGCCCCAATGCGCCGATTACCGCAGACGGCGGCATCAATCTTGAGTTCGCCCAGATCGACTACCTCGTCAATGAGACCGTCAACCTGAGGGCCGGCATTATCCTCATGCCGGTCGGCAAGTTCAATCTGTTGCATGATTCCCCGTTGAATGACCTTGTGGATCGGCCCATGGTCTCCCGGATGGTTATTCCAAGCACCTGGTTCGATTCAGGCGCCGGCATCTACGGCACCTTGTATCCGACGAGGCTGTCGAAGCTCGACTACGAACTGTATGTCGTCAACGGGCTCTCCACCGCAGGCGGGCCGATCAACGACAGCAACGGCTTGCGAAACGCCAAAGGCAGTATCTCCCGTGACCGGGACGACAGCAAGAGCATTGTCGGCAGAGTCGCGGTCAGCCCGATGTTGGGGCTCGAGGTTGCCGGGTCGTTTCATCACGGCCTCTTTAAGAAAAAAGAAACAGCTCCGGTCACCGGCGCTAACGGCTATATCGACCTCTTCGCCCTTGACTGGACGTTGCAGAAAGGCCCCTTTGAATTCATCGGCGAGTCCGCCTGGGCTCGGATCAGCAACAACGCTGTGAATAATATCTCCAGCACTGGAGATATTATAGGACCAGGCCCGGCCGGCATGCAAGGCTATTACCTCCAGGGCAACTATCACTTTATGCCGGAATGGCTCAAAAAAGTGGCGCCAAGTCACTTCTCAGACGCTTCGACCTTCACGGCCGTCATCCGGTGGGAGAGTGTCGACACGGACACGGATGATCGCACGCTGGCCCTTACATCAGGCAACCGCGGGGAGTTGCAGCGGCTCACTCTCGGCCTGAATTTCCGTCCCATCGAAGACACAGTGTTTAAGTTTGACTGGCAGTTCAATACCCAGAAGCGCGCCAAGGGGCTCACTCCGGCAGCAGACTTCAATGGCAGTGGGTTTGCCGGACAGCAAATCGACGGCAACGGGTTCTTGTTCATGGCCGCGACGTACTTCTAGGGGGCACCAGAGGCTCCGCCTCTGAAGAGGCGGAGCCTCGAACAGTCATGAGAGAGGTGTGCTGTGCTTGCTGTTCGCTTGTTTGCAATCTTTGCCGTGCTCGGAGCTGTTTTGGGCTGCGCCACCTTGCCTGGCGTGAGGGATCGATACGTGGTGTGCTCGTATGATGCCGCATGGACCGCGGCACTCGAGTCGTTGAAGGACCGAGCCATTACCGTCAAGGACCGAGAAAAGGGGTTGATCGAGACCGCATGGCTCGAACTCCCCACCGACCCGCGTAATTTCGGGGCTTTCCAACGAGAGATCAAAGAGAGCCGGGACCGATCGCGCATGGTCGTCACCCTGACACGCATCAAGGAAGTGACCAAGGTGAGTCTGAGCGAGGACCGAGAACGGTGGGCCTGGCGAGGCGGTTCTCGTCTGTTCGGCTGGTCGCCTACCGAACCCTCGGAAGAGACCATGACCGCGGTCATGAACCGGATCAACTCTAAACTGAAGGAGAGCGGGTGTCCGTCTACCTGAAATTGACCTTCTTTATTTTCCTGGGCATCACCGGGCTGTCCGGTATTCCACCCGTGGCGGCCGAGCGGATTTGGGACAGCGAACTGCGTCGCTATGTGACCGAAGAGGACTTCAAGTACGAGGAGTTCATGACCGAAGAGGCTGCGATCAAGGAGATACTGTCGAAATCCCGGCGAGTCCACAAAGAACTCATCCGCCTCACTCAAGAAAAGAAGGAATTGATCGAGCAACGGATCGGCTGGAAATTTCCGGAAGACTCGTTCGAGGTCTATATCGGAGAAACCGGGGACAAGATCGACGGCTATGCCATGATTCACAATACCATCGGCAAGTATAAACACATGACCTA
>SWDL01000283.1 GCA_005116795.1 Nitrospira sp.
GTCGAAGCCAACGAGAACTGTGAGAGCAGTTTCTTCGCGCGGTTCAAGGACGCCGGCCCCGCTCGACCGGTTTCCCAGATTCGGCTCTATGACCAAAACCCCGCCGGAGAGTGGTACTGGGTGACGGGCTGGAGCGACAACGGGCCGACGCCTGCGTGCCAGGCCTATGCTCAGCTCGTTGAAGACTCGGGGGCCGGGTTCGCTCACCTGATCTATGGAGGGCTCTATGGCCTCCGTTTCAAACCCATCCACATCGATGAGCCTTGGAGTCTCGAGAGCCCGCATCAATGGGGAGAAGCGTACCTTTCGCTGGCCGGCGAGCGTGACCTGCGCTATACCGCCTAACCCGACAGTTCGGCTCCTTCCTCCTACTTGTGCTTGCGGGCCAAACCCAAGGCCGCCGTCAGGAGAGGGGATCGCTCAGGAGAGACGAAGAGGCTGCGGTAGAGCCGGTTCACCTGCATGGTGTGCCGTTCGAAGTCGGCCTTGAATTGTTTCAGCGCCTGGACCGGATTCGTGAGCGCATAGCCGAGCCGGATCGCGCATCGCATGTGGTCCTCGTCCTGATCCGGAAGCGCATGGGTCTGGAGATCGTCGACCATCTGGAGCTTGTGCTCCACATCGCGCAGAAACACATAGGCGTTCCGCAGCGCCGCCTCATGACGGTCCGACAGGAGACCGAAGCGTTTAAATCGGCTGAGCGCGTCCAGCGTGTTGCGCGTGCGGAGCCCCTCCACCGTCCGCCCGCCGAGCACTTGAATGGCCTGCACCAAAAATTCGATCTCCCGGATGCCCCCGATCCCGAGTTTGACGTTTCTGCGCTCATGGCCGCGGGTGGTCATCTTCGTATCGATCATATCCTTGACGGCCTTGACCTCGGCAATCACCTCCATGGCTTCCTGTCGACTGACCGGCGCCTTGCCGACTCCATAGACGAACGGGCGCGCGGCCCGCAGGAAGGCCTGCCCGACCTTGAGATCACCGGCAATCGGCCAGGCCTTCAGCAGCGCCAGACGTTCCCACCCTTCGCCCCGCTTCGCATAGTAGTCACGATACGCGCCGACCGATCGACTAAGCCGGCCCGTCGTCCCTTCCGCCCGCAGGCGCAAGTCCACTCGAAACAGATAGCCTTCCTGAGTCGGTTCTGCCAGCGCCCGGGATAAGGCCCGCCCGAGCAACTCAAAATACTCTTCGTTGGGGATCGACCGGAGAAATCGTGTGGCACGGGCGCCGACCTTCTTGGTCTCTCCCTCATCAGAGCCATGCACGAAGATCACATCGACGTCCGAACTATAGTTCAGCTCCCCGCCGCCGAGCTTGCCCATGGCCATGACGACGAACCCATTCTTGGCGGACTTCCCGCCGCGGGTCCGGCTCATCGGCGCCCCGTGCTGTTGCTCCAAGTCCGCCTCCACGGCCTCCAGGGCCGACTGGATCATCACCGCAGCCAGATCAGACAGCGCCGCCGTCGTGTCAGTCACCGACGCCAACCGCAACAGATCGCGCACGCCGATGCGGAGCATCTCGCGCCGGCGAATGCGTCGCAGGGCATCGAGCTTCATTTCGGCCGCCCGCACGTTCTGCATCGCTCTTCTCGTCGCCCGGTCGAGTTCGTCACGCGCGGGACGGCGGACCAATACTTGCTGTTCAGCCAGCCAGTACATCAGCATCGGATCGCGCACAAGCGTCTGCGCCAAGGCATCGCTGGTCCCGAAAATGCTGCACATCAAATGCAGCATGCGCCGCGCGTCCTTGAGGTAATCGAAGAGTTGCGTCCGACTCACGCCGGTCTGCACGAACCGATCCCAATGATTCAAGGCCTGGTCCGGATCGGCGGTCTGCGCCACCGAGGCCAGCAGTTCCGGCAAAATCAGCGCGAATCTGGCCCGCGCGTAGGGATCGCCCGCGATGGATTGTAGGCTGGCATCGGCGCGAACGGGATCGCGAATGCCGAAAGGGTCCAGCAGGGCGGTGACCTGCTCCGGCGTCAAGCCGGAGGCGAGGACCAACGGAGTGGGGTCGGGATAGCGCGGGAGACCCGTGGGCGTAGGCGTCATGCGTGACATTATACGGGTCGGCCGCGATTCGGACAATGCGCAGGGCTTCCGATATACTGACCCGGTATGACGACGGCTCAGTCACCAGAATCCTACCTGACCCTCTGCCCGGATCTGGACGAGGACATCGTGCGCGACTTCGTGTCCAGGATGGACGGGGACTATTTCGACCGCTTCCCGCCTGAAGCCATTGCCCGACATCTTCGCCTCGTCGCCACGCTCACACCGGATCACCCGGTCCAAGCGGAAGTGACGGAACGAGGACAGGATCTCTACGAAGTGCTGGTCGTCGCCTACGACTATGTCTCGGAATTTGCCACCATCTGCGGATGGCTGTCGGCCTATGGGCTGGATATTCGGGAAGGCGCCATCTATACGTCATCCGAGCGGACGGCGACGGCCGCCCCGCCCCCCTCATCGTACGGGCCGCGCATCCGACTTCGCCGCCCGGCCGGATTGTCGAGGAACAAGATCGTCGATGTGTTTCTCGTCCAACCGACCGGAACAACAGCGTTCTCACAGACGGCGCAAACGCAGTTCGTCAAAGACCTCGTGGAATTGATTGCGCTCCTGGATGCCCACAAACAGCAGGACGCGCGACGGCTGGTCAACCATCGCCTCGTGGAGACGCTCGGTCGCGCGCGGGTCCCGTTCTCCGGGTTGCTCGACCCCGTTCATATCCGGGTGGATAACACGGCCTCCCCCACCGACACGGTGCTCGCCATCCGATCCACGGACACGCCCGCCTTCTTGTATGCCTTCGCGAACGCCCTGGCCATGCGCAATATCGATATCCGGAAAGCGCGCTTCGAAAATGTGGGCGGCGTCCTCGACGACCGGTTCTTCGTCCGCGACCGGCTGGGGCGGAAACTGGAAGACCCGGCCGAGCAGCAAGCCCTCGTCCTGACCGCGACCATTATCAAGCAGTTTACCCACTTCCTCACCTGGGCCCCGGACCCGGCCAAGGCCTTGAGCCATTTCGACCTCTTCTTGGATCGTGTGGTCGAACAGGCGAAAGGCGCCAAGGGAAAGCGGGCGCTCGCGGCCATCACGGACAAGAAGATGCTGCCGCTCTTGGCCCAGATCCTCGGCACCAGCGATTTTCTGTGGGAAGACTTCCTGCGTCGACAGCACGTCAATGTGCTGCCGATGTTGGAGGACTATCAGAGGCTCCCCCTGGTCCAGCCCCGGGCCGTCCTCAGCCGCGCGCTGGCCCGGCGCTTGGCGAAGGTGCGCCGGCCGGAGGCGCGCCGCCACGTCATGAATCAGTACAAAGACCAGGAATTGTTCCGTATCGACATGAAACACCTGCTCGATCCGGCGAGCTCCCTTCCGGCCTTCTCTCAGGCTCTCACCGAGCTGGCAGAAACCGTGATCGCCCAAACCGTCACGGATTGCGCAGTAGGGCTCACCCGGCCACATGGCAGGCCCCGACTCGCCGACGGCACCCCCTGCCCCTTCGCCGTCTTCGGCATGGGCAAGTTCGGCGGACGAGAGCTCGGCTATGCCTCCGATATCGAGGTGCTCTTCGTCTACGGCGGCAAGGGTCGCACCAGCGGCCGTCAGCCGCTCGACCACAGCGAGTACTTCGAGCGCCTGGCGCAGGAGATCTTGCGATGGATTGAGGCCAAGCAGCACGGGATTTTTCAGCTCGATGTGCGCTTGAGGCCGCACGGCGGGAAGGGTCTGCTGGCCAACCCGCTCGACGAGCTGCAGGCCTACTACCATCCGACCGGGCTGGCCGCCCCGTTCGAGCGGCAGGCGCTGATCAAGCTTCGGCTCGTGTCCGGCGACCGCACACTCGGAACCCAGGTCGAAGCGCACCGGGATGCCTTCGTGTACAGCGGTGAACCTTGGGATCTTTCCACGGCCCTCCAGTTGCGTGGTCAACAGGTCAAGGAGCTCGTGGAACCGGGACAGGTGAATGTGAAGTACAGCCGGGGAGGACTGATCGACGTGGAATATGCGGTCCAATATCTCCAGATCATGCACGGCCACCGGTTCCAGGGACTCAGGACCCCGAATACCCTGGCCGCCCTGTCGGCCCTGGAGGAAACCCGGCTGCTTTCCGCCGAGGACGCAGCGGCGCTCCGGCAGGCCTATCTCTTCCTACGGAGCGTGATCGACGCCCTCCGCATCGTGCGGGGCCATGCCAAGGACCTGGTCCTGCCGTCCGAGGACTCCGACGCGTTCATTTTTCTCGCCCGCCGGCTGGGCTATGCGGCAGTCCACTGGAAAGACGCCGCCCGCAAGCTTCAGGCCGATCTCACCTGGCGCATGCAGTGGACCAGGCAGTGGTTCGACGGAACGTTCGGGCATGGGACGCAGCGCTCCTGACGCAGGGCCTCCCTTCGCCCTGCGTGATCAACCGACCGAAGCGCAAAATAAGCCATTCCCTCCTCTTTGATTACACCCGTAGCCCCTCTCCCAGCCCGGCCGTTCCCAGATCCAGCGTCGAAACAGCGACCATGTTTCGCGCATCGGTCGTCTCCATCCTGTTCTCCTTGTTTCTCTCAGAGCAAAAAAATGGCGCCAATCCTCCGGGACTGGCGCCATTGCCGGAACTCTTGACCGAATCGGGTCTGCGCTGACCCCTGCCTGCCTCCCAAGACGCGGCGATGCGTTTCGGGAGACTGTTCCTACACTATGTCTTTTCTCCTGTGGCGGATTTCCGCGCACAGCCATTCAAAATGGTTAATGCGATTGTTATGCCAGGAGCCACACTGTCGTAATACAGATAGCCATGGGCATCACACAGCCTGATTGCAGAGGCTTGCAGAAAGGCTCCCAGCGGTGGCGATATGGGAAGGTATCCCCCGGTACGACAAGCTTGTCCCATTCACGACAAGTTTGTCGCGTCCTGCGCGAGCCGGTATTTACGGATGTTGTATGCGCTCCGTATCCTTCGAACGGGTACGGATCGTGTGGGATTCCACGAGAGACGAGACAAAGATCTTGCCGTTCGTCTCCCCCAAGGATCCACCGACCGTCATCAGATAAGTATAGCGCCGTTCTTCGTTGACGACCGTCATGCTGCCCACCAGTCCGATATCCGCGACTTGCTGCTTGGCGCAACTATTGGGACAGCCTGAAATGTGCAGGGCGATGCCACGAAGCCAGGCCGACCGTGTGGACTCCGCCGCCCATTGAGCCAGCAACAGCGACGCGGCCATTGCCGTTTCCGAGAATGTCCGTCGTGGTGGCATTCAGTCGCACTTCAAGCCCCCAGCACTCGATCTCCCGTTTGAGCATGGCCCCGCCGATGGCATCCAATTGCTGCTCCATGAGGCGATCCATCAGATGCACCACGGTCACGGTGACCCCGTAGTTGATGAGTCCCCCGGCGGCTTCCAGCCCCAGCAAGCCTTCGCCGATGATCACCGCCCGACGACCGGGCTTGGCCTGGGCGATGATAGCGTCGGAGTCGGCAATGGTCCTACACACATGCACACCGGGCCGGTCTCGTCCAGGGATGGGCGGAACGAACGCAGGCGCGCCGACCGCTCGTTCGAGATGACAGCGCAGATCGGCCGCGACGCGATCGTTGTCGAGCAAGGTATTGTCCACGTCGAGCAGGAAGACGACCCGCGGCGCGTTCGGCTTGCGCGAGGCGCTCTGTCGTTGCGATCTCGGCGTCATGTCACTCGGCCTCCTCCCACGGCCGCCGTCTGCTTCGCCGTCAGCTCCGGTCGCGAGCGAAGCTTGCGAACGGTCCGCTGCCCGGACGCCGGGAGAGGGCTTCCCCTGCGCCGCTGATGGGCGGCTCCATCGCGAGATTCGCCACGACCTGGAGGAGGTGGTTCTGGCCCACGTCGCGGAGGGCACCGTCGACCATGCCTCGCCCTCAGGCCAGCGCCTGATCGATCGCTCTCTTGAGGGTTGCCACCCCCGCCGGCACGTCGACGCCCAGATGCACCCGCAAGAGCCGCCGGCCGCGCTCGGTCAAGATCTGAACGTCTCCGCGCGCCTGCGCGGCCTTGACGATTCCGAACGTATAGCGCTGCCCCGGCACCGGCAGGTCGGCGGCGTCCTCGCAGGTGACCTGGAGAAAGACGCCGCTGTTGGGGCCGCCCTTGTAGGCTTGCCCCGTGGAATGGAGGAAGCGGGGGCCGAAACCCAGACAAGTGGCGACGCACTTGTGGTCTCGCACAGCATGGCGCATGGCTTGGAGCTGCCTGTCGTGCGCCTCATTCATCTCGACATAGGCCAGCAGCGCGAAATAATCGCCGGGCCGGAGTCGCCCCAGGTGGGCCGACAGCACGGCCTCCAACGAAAGGGACGCGCCCGCCTCGGCCTTGAGCGACGCCACATACCCCGGATCGGCGAACAACGCCAACCCCCGCGCTTCCATAAACGGCGCTTCCAGGGGGAGCATTCCGGTTCGCTCGTACTCGGCCGTCAACCGCTTCGTCGCCACCTTGCTGGCTTCCACATCCGGCTGATTGAACGGGTTGAGCCCCATGATCGCGCCCGCCACCGCCGTCGCGAATTCCCAACGAAAGAATTCTTGACCCAGATCCTCGCGATCGGCCACCGAGAGTCGGATCACCGGCTTCCCCGCCCGCTCGAGCCCTTCGACCGCGTCATCCTGTCCCCGCTCGGGATCGGCCGTGAGCCGGATATACACGAACAAGCGGTCCGCTCCATAGGCGTCCGGCGGACCGACCGTTTCTCGATCGACCGGAATCATCCCCAGACCGTCCTTCCCGGTCGATTCGGCCAGCAATTGCTCAAGCCAGGCGCCGAAGGCCGCGAGGCCCGGCGAGGCGATGATCGTCACTTTGTCGCGCCCGCTGTTGGCCGACAGGCCCAGGATCGTGCCGAGCACCAGACCGGGATTCTCCTCGACCGGCACTCGAGGGCCACAAGCCTGCGCCATCCCCTTCGCCCCCTCGAGCATCCGCGCGACGTCCAGGCCCATGACGGCGGCCGGGGCCATACCGAAATTGGACAGCGCGGAATAGCGGCCGCCGATGCCGGGAATCCCGAACGAGAGACGGCAAAACCCCTCCGCATCGGCCGCCCGATGCAGCGCGGAGCCGGGATCCGTAATCGCCAGGAACCGCCGCCCCGCCTCCCTGGGGCCGACCAAGCGTCGGACCCGATCGAAGAAGTATTGCTTGAACATGTTCGGTTCGAGGGTGCTCCCGGACTTACTCGAGACGATGAACAGCGTCGTCGCGAGCGCGATCCGCCCTTCCAGGGCGAGAATCTGAGCCGGATCGGTCGAATCCAACACCAGCAGCTCGGGATAGCCCTCCCGCTTCCCGAACGTCCGCTTCAAGACCTCGGGGCAGAGGCTTGAGCCGCCCATGCCCAACACGACGGCGTGGGTGAAGCCGCCCTTGTGGGCCTCTTCGGCGAGCCCCGTCAGAAGCCGGAGATGGGCCAATTGGATGTCGGACACGTCCAACCACCCGAGCCATCGCCCTTCGTCCTCATCGGTCCAGAGGGAGGGGTCGCGCGCCCACAGTCGGCCCACCCGCCCGTCCTCCTCCCAATCCTTCAGAGACGCCCGCACGGCGGCGGTCAGGAACGCCGGCAGGGCATAGGCACAGGGCGTCATAGGGGCCGAAAGGCTCGCCTTCCCTTGCGGCGCCATGGCGGCCAGAAGCTGATCGAAGGCGTTTTTGAACACCTGCACCCCCTCGTCCAGGAGCCGGTCGGTGATCGCCGACAGGGCAATGCCCACCGCGTCCAGCGCGCACAGGATCTCCGCGGCCTGCTCACTCCCTTCCATCAGCCGATTTTGAGGGAGCCCGTGTGCGCGAAAGGCCTCGAGCGTCGCCGGCGGAACCGTGTTGACCGTGTCGGGACCGATCAGTTCCTCCACATAGAGCACATCGCGATAGGCGGGATTTTTCGTGCCGGTACTGGCCCAGAGCACCCGTTGGGTCATGGCGCCCTGCGCGGCCAGCCGTTCCCAGCGGGAACCGGAGAACCGTCTCCGGTACCGTTGATAGGCACACCTGGCGTTCGCAATGGCGACGGTCCCCAGAAGGCTCCGGAGCTTCGCCTGTTCGGCGCCGGTGGCGGAGATCGTCAGACGCGCGGCAAGCTCGCGGTCGACGGCCGTATCGATCCGGCTGACGAAAAAGCTGGCCACGCTGGCGACGCGTCCCACGTCGCCGCCCCGCGCCGCCACCTGTTCCAGGCCCGTCAGGTACGCTTCGGTGACCCGCTCATAGGTCTCCTGCGCAAAGAGGAGCGTGACGTTGACGTTGATCCCCTGTCCGATCAGCTCCGCGATGGCGGGAATCCCTTCCGCGGTGGCCGGCACTTTGATCATGAGATTGTCTCGCTCGACGGCGTCCCACAGTCGCCGCGCCTCGTCGATCGTGCCCCGTAAATCGCGGGCCAGATGGGGCGAGACCTCCAAACTCACGTAGCCGTCGCGCCTCTTCGTCCGCGCATAGATCGGCTGCAGCAAGTCCGCCGCATCCTGGATATCCTCGATCGCCAGCCGCTCGTAGCGCGCCTTGGCGTCCATGTCCCGCCTACGTCCGAGCTCCTCCCGCGCGGCCTGGTAGTCGGCGCCGTCGGTCATCGCCTGCGCGAAGATAGCCGGGTTCGACGTGACCCCCCGCACGCCCTCGTCTTCGATCAGGCGTTTCAACTCGCCGCTGTCGATGAGGCTCCGGCGGATGAAGTCGAGCCAGACCGATTGTCCGAACGACTCGAGGGCCTGCACCGGATTCACGGCGTTCGTGTGTGACGGGTTCATCAGGTCGTCTCCTTCCTCAGGGTAAGCGGCGTGGTCCACTCTGCGCCCGCCGTTTCTTCACCCCCGCGATCAATCGTTCAGGGGCAAACCCGAATGTCGTCTGCACGGCGTTCAGGGGCGCCGAAGGTATCTCTCGCGATCCGAGCCCATCGTCGCGGCACGCGCCGCAGACGCGCGGCCCCGCCGACACCATCGCCTGGGCGCCGGGTTCAGGCCTTCGCGGCGACGGGATGCGTCTCAGGAATCGGCGCAAAGGGGCGGCCGAGGGCCTCCAGGGGAAAGGCCGGAGGCCGGTCGATCCGGCGCAGGGTTTCCGCAATGCGCTCAGGACGTCCCCAATCGCTCCACAGCACATCGCTGAGTTCCATCACCGCCGCGCGATCCGGCGCCCGTTGGATCAGATCGGACGAAAAATTCCTGACCGGCATCCGGTGATAGATGTCCGTCAAGACCCGAGCCTCGTCGGACGTGCCGACGGCGCGCCCGAGTCGCTCGAACCGCTCGATCAGCTCGGGGAAGCATCGTCGCCCCAATTCCCACAGGGTGTCCACCTGAGCGGCCATCACCATCGTGTTCCAGAGGGCAGCCGTCGAGAGGGCCTGATCGGCCTGCTGCGCCGTCGGCTTTTCCACG
>SWDL01000284.1 GCA_005116795.1 Nitrospira sp.
ACACATTGATTGATTCTCGACATACCAGAGATCGAGCGCAAACCTCTCCTCCCACGGCAGGTCATTCCGCCCATTCACTTGAGCCCACCCCGTGATTCCAGGCTTCGTCTCATGGCGCCGCCGCTGCTCCGGTGTGTAGCGATCGAGGTACTGCATGAGGAGCGGTCTCGGCCCCACCAAACTCATGTCGCCCTTCAGGACATTATAGAGTTCGGGCAATTCATCCAGACTTGTCTGGCGGAGAAACCACCCCAAGGCCGTGACCCGTTCACGGTCGCGAAGAATGTCACCGACCTCGTGTTCGCCGCTCGGTGGAATCATTGTCCGGAATTTAATGAGGCCAAACGGCTTGCCATGGAGGCCCGGACGTTGGTGCCGATAGATGATCGGACTCCCCAGCTTCCACCATACCAGGCCAGCCACGACGAGCAGCAGCGGGGAGAGGCAGAGAAGCCCAAGACCAGCCCCGACGATATCTATGAGTCTCTTGAGCGAGAACTTCATCTTTCTCCCTTTATTGATTCGTCCGACGGAACCGACACTCACATTCACACTCGATCCACGCGCCCTTGAACTTCTCCGCGACTCACTCATGAAGAACCAGGACATCTTGCTCCAATGGCTCAGGATGGCTATTACTCCTATGCGTCGGCACTCCCAGGCACTGGTCGCCATGCGCGGCCCGCCGGTTCTTCATCCAACTTTCCGTGGACTCTTTCACAAACCGATAGAATCGAACCCGTGCCTTGCGGAGGACGTCCTCATGATATCGCCGCGCCTTGTCTAGATTCCTGGCGGCCATGCGGGCCTGACGACCGGGGTCGGCAACGACCTCAAACAATTTGGTTGCCAGCGCCTGTACGTCGTTGGGCGGCACTAAGTCCTCTGGGTCTAGCAATTCAGGGATGCCTCCCACCGTCGAACCGATGCAGGGCAACCCTCTCGCCATCGCTTCGATCATCGCCCGCGGCAATCCCTCAGTCCGGGAGGGCAGAACGAAGAGATCGGCCTTATCCAGCTCCGCCCGGATGTCATGGCCCGCCGGGACTTCGCCGCTGAACTTGACGCGATCCCCCAATCCCCTTGCTCTTGCCCTCGCCTCCAATTCATGGCGATATTTGCCGTCCCCCACGATGGTAAGCCGAAGATCCACATCATTCCTGACACAATTACCAATTGCATCGATGAGCACATCTGGCGCCTTGTATAGTTGTGCCAATGATCCCACCATAATCGCCGTCATCGACCTTCCCACGAAGTGGCCATTTCGTGGATGTTCCACAAATGCCTCCTGCCCCAACTCTACGTCGGAACAGCTCACCCAGAAGGCATCAGGGCTCGACGGGTAACGGCGCTGGAGCGCTTCTTTCGTCACGTAGGCAGACGCACAGGCCCCCTTACACTGCCGTTTCAATTGCCGATAGGACCACACGCGAATGAAAGGCCGCAACGGATGACCGACAACCCCCGGCGCCATGACATCCCACGGATCTCCAAGCACCTCCACTCCATATGGGTGTTGCACACGGGTGAATGCACCGACAAGATCGGTGGCCAATACAGACGGCACGCGGAGAATCGCTGCCTCCGACGAACCGGCAATGTTTCTCAAGAGCCGTCTGATTTGCAAGGCTTTCCGCACATACTGCCACGGGCCAATGTAATAGGGCACCGGCACGAAAGACACTCTGTCTCCGTTCGCACGGATCCAAGTCGGCGAGATTTCCGGGACCCGTTGAAGCCGGGCCACCACTCTGACGCTGTCGAACACATCGAGGTAACGTTGAAAAAATCTATATCCCCCTTGTCCTGAGGTCCAGACCGTTCCGTCGTCGGCCAGACACAACCGTTGTTCTGATGACACCGTCAGGTTCATGCGTCACTCGATGTTGCGTTGGACATCGACCATGCCCATCTCGACTCGTGTTTTTCTGCTTGCTCTCGGTCGCGAATCATACGCTCGTACCGGCTGCCCGCACTCCCCGAGAATTGTTCCGTACAGGGCAAACACTTCTCGCGCTGTTTTCTTAACGTCGAGGATTTCGTGCACCTTGGCTTGCCCCTTGACGGCCAGGGCTCGGGCCCGTACCGGATCAGCCAGCGCGGTCATGATGGCTTCTGCAAGCTCCCGAGGGACCTTGGGGGGTACGAGCCAGCCGGTTTCACCATGCTCGATCAGGTCCGGAAACCCCCCCACCCGCGTGGCAATGGTCGGGACAGCCAAATCAAGGGATTCAGCGGCCCCTCCAAGATTCTCAGAGTGGGAAGGATGAACCGCGACGTCAAAATCAGGGTAGAGGTCACGCACGTCGTTCCGGACCCCCAGGAATCTGGCTCGCGCTCCCAGTCGCTTCTCGGCGTACTCCCTCACCTGCGCTTCGTACCGAACCGCGTTTCCATATGCTCCACCGATGAAGACCCCGCACACGTTCGGATCTCGCTCTACACAGATTGCGAGGGCATCGATCAAATCCTCATGCCCCTTAATCCCACGAGAGTGACCGAGGTAACGCTTGGGCCGATACATGAAGGCCACCATGCCAACCAGCTTGCTCTCCGGCCCCAGGCCCAAGAGCCGGCGGAGTTTTCCTGTTCTCACGCCGGACGACCCTTTGAAATCGATCCCGTAGTACGAGAGCCACAGCCGATCGATGAGAATCCCAGATCGAAGATAGCGGTCGTAGGTCCACCGGCACGATGCGACCCAATGATCGGATGGCCCACTGGACCACAGTTCTGCCTCTCGAAAGAATCGGTGTTCGAGATGCAAGGGGCCCGGCACTTGAAAGACTCGCGGCATCACGTGCCGTTTCCCGAGCGCCAACCTCATCGTCAACGTTGTCCCAACGAAGTGACTATGGATGATATCCGGACCGATTGACGCTACCAGATCTCTGAACTGCTTGAAGAGCCCCTTCCATCGCCACGGCTGCCTGACAGGGAAATCCGGCTGGAGTGCATGGACCTTGATTCCGTACGTTTCATAGGTCGGAATCAGCGGTCCCCCATCGGGCAGGGCGACATGTACGTCGACGCCAAGCCTGATGAGTTCCCGCATCTGCCGAAACGCCCAGTGCCCGCCGACAGAGGTCTTGACGAGGTGTAGTGCTTTCATAACGACGCCCGGCCTCTCAATGCCTCGCCGAAAAACAGTGGACCATCGCAACAATGCTGCGGCAATGCGTGGAGGGCCGCATCGAAACTTACCGTACTAGACAGGGTCAGATTCGCTTCGTGTTGTTCAGTGGGAGGCTCGATCGCTGAGTATTGTCCCCCTGGCCGACGAATTCTAATCGTATACAGACCTAACTCCCGGGCTCCGACGAAATCCTTCATGGGGTTATCGCCCACATAGACGGTTTCCTGGGCAGAGACACCCAGCTTGTCTACAATGATCTGATAGGGGATCGTGCTGGGCTTCCACGCTGCCCGTCCAAGCGAATCGGAAAACAGCACCGTGTCAAAATACGGGGCCAGTCCTAAGGCCTCCAACTTCCGCCGCTGCACGTCCAGATACCCATCGCCCATCAAGCCGATACGATACTGCTTTCTGAGTTCTTCGAGCAGAGGAGGAACTTCCGGGTACGGACTGAGAGCCGGCTCATGGTTGCGATAGACGGCAATCAGCTCCACGATGTGTTCTTTCGAGTGCCGCCCATGCTTGAGGAGCCACCGGTCGAACACCTTCCCACACACACCCTGATCAAACAGTTCCGTAAGCTCGGCAAAGCTTTCCTCGGAAGGCAGGCGGAGATGCTCTTCTCCCCACTGTGCCGCCGCGCGGAATCCGCTAAGGACGAAGCTTCGTTCCGGAAACAGCACGTCGTCCAGGTCGAAGACGATTGCCTTCCATCTGTTCATACTGCGCCTCTGTGAGAAAGAATGAATCATCAAAACGTGTCAAATGGAGCCCAACCTGATAGCTGCCCAAAGGGGGTATCTCGACAGGAAGGCCCGCGAGTTTTCCAAGGAGCCACTGGGGTGAATCGGCTCCAGCCACGATGCCCAACGGGAAGCCTCCGCCCATTCGTGCATTGATTTCTGTAAAGCACGGGACCCCATCCTTCAGAATACACTGCACCGTAATCGGCCCAATTGCCGGCAGTCGGTGAGTCAGTGTCACGCAGGCTTGGGTGACCACCGGATTGTAGACCGTGACCCCCTTCGCCACCTCGCCGGAGCGCACTTCAATGCGACGGCGCGACACGACGCCCAAGACATTCGCGTCAAGATCCACGACCACATCGTTCGTAATTTCGTCCCCAGGCAGATATTCCTGAATGATGGGATCCGGGACATAGTCGCAAAAGAACTTCAACTCGCGTTCATTGTTTACCTTGAATGCCAACTTCCCTGCGCTCCCTCGACGAGGCTTGATGAAGAGTGGATAGGTAACCTTCGTCTCTCGCAGATGTTCCGGAAGCCACGACAGGGGCGTGGCTAATCCAGCCGATCGGAAGAGCTGGACCGTCAGCCATTTATCGGAAATCATTTCGGCCGCCTGCTTCGCAACGACCGCTACCCGCGCGCCGGTCTCCTCAAGTTCGACTCGTGCATCGGCCAGGACGGAGATATCGGGATCGATCAGCGGAAAAATGACATTGACCTCGTGACGCCGGCACACGTCGATCAGCGTCGGGACGTATTCCGGTGAGCGCAGGGGAGGAACGAGGTACGACCGGTCGGCCACCTGGAGCGACGGCGCGAGAGGATCCACGTCAATCGCGAGAATGGACCCTTTCAGATCCAACTTGCCATAGGCGGCCCGAAACGCCCTTAACAGCTCGACTCGACGTCCCGCGCTCGTGAACAGAATATTCATTACCCCTCCTCCCTCTATGGCGATGGCGCGCCTAAGATACGAGGCGCGAACGTTTTCGGATTCTGTTGCGCACCGGTCGCTGGAGATTTTCCACAGGATGATCTCGTCGAGCCGCTTACCATGACCAGGAAGGGCACTGCGCCCATCTTAACCACAAACCAGAGGAGATTGTCTGAATCGGAAGTCAACAGATTAATCGAAAGAATACCGAGAAAGGGGACAAGCAATACGCGACTGTCGCGTCCCTCCAACCTATTGATGAAGTACCGGCCCATCCTCACCACCAGACCCAACAAGATGAACGCAACGGGAACCGCCAGAGGGCTGAAATTTAACATGGTCTCGCCCGCAAGCCCGTACACATTCGAGGCCTGCCATACCCCAGGCCTGTAGGAACCCATTCCAAACATGGCTTCCGTCCCCAACTTGACTTTGGTCGGCGGACGCTCCGGTAAGAACCCTCGTGGCACAAGCAATGCCGCAGTTCCGAGGTACGTTTGTCCCCACGCATACTCATACA
>SWDL01000285.1 GCA_005116795.1 Nitrospira sp.
CTACCACTTATCACACTGTCCGAATTTCCGGAGCCCCCTCTAACTGAGGCAAGCGTAGTTTGAGCAAGCGGGGAACAGATTCGTCGAAGAGGATCTTCACGCAGTCTTGCGCAGTTTGAGGAGCGTGGTTTTGGAGAATTCCAGAACTTGAAGCGCTTGCTCTCGCGTCACGGTCGGGAAGTTATCGAGAAATTCATCGAGGGTGAGACCGGCCTCCAGGTTGCTTATCAAAGCCTCCACAGGCACGCGCGTCCCGCGAAACACCGGGGTCCCGCTGACAATATCCGGATCAATCATAATCGGAAGGCGGTCCAGATCTTTCTGATCGATTACGAGCGGCATACGATTTCCTTATGCGTCAATAAGGCCATAGTATACTCCACTCTGATACGCCTGCAAAAGGCCTTCCGTATCGCCGGAAACGTGCATCGCTCGGCATCAGCGGCGGCGCGCAGCGCCGTCCGATGCATGCCGTTGTTATGCGTGCTGTCAGAACGGGATCTCATCTTCAATCGCCTCTTGGGATGGTGCGGCGGGCCGTGCGCTCTCCGCGCGCGCATCGAGAGCCCTGATGAACCGAACCGCGCTACAAACGGGTTGAAGATGAGCAGACTCTCATCGTAGTTGAGCGTGGGGTTGTCGTGGGCGAGGCTCGTGTCGTTGCGGACGCGGTTGAATGCTTCCATCGTGCTAATACTGGACCTCAGAATGCGTTCGGTCATCTCCGATTCTATCAGCCTGGCTCCGCGGAGTGTCTTCACGTACTCGCCGAAGATGCTGTGGAGTGGCTTGTCCCTGTCGATAGTGACATCGCGCTTCTGCGACAGGGTGCGGATCAGGTTCGTGACGAAGGTATGCAGCCGGTCGAGACCTGCTGCCGGTTCGTTCTTCTCGATGGAGTCGCGCACGGCCCTCGCGAGTACTTCGAAGCCGCGCTCGGTTCCCTCCGGCGTGATGGCTTCCAGGGCGTCGACAGGGGCGCTCTGCAGCAGGCGTGCCGCGATACGCTTGCATTCGTCGAACAGGCGATCGGGATCGCCCACTGCCGGGCGACAGTACTCAAGCAGGTCGTTGACAGCTTACCTACGAGGTGGTTCGGCTCCTGTGTCCAGAAGGCGCGAAGGCGGTTCGCCTTGGAGCCGCTGGCGTAGGCGTATTTCGCATCGTAGATGTCTCGGCCGGTGCTTTCCGCGACGAACTCGGCCAGCGTAGGTTTGAGAAATCCAGGACATAGCCGCCCCCCATCTGGAGCAGCTTTCCCAGCTTCGTTTTCTCGATGAAGCTCAAGTCTGACATCGGTGCATCCCTACGCGGTACTACGCATAACTAATGAGTATACTGACCGGTATAGTACGCGAAACCGGTCTGCAAATTCCTCTGTGATTCTCGCTTTGGCTCAAGGACTTGTCAATGATATCCCCAGCCCAGGATCGGCGTGATATTCGGATCGGCGTAGTTCCATTATGGCTGCGAGGGGCTGAGCTCCAGGGTTAGAGCAATCCTCGCTTCTTCAAATAATCCACATCGATCACCGGAGACGGTTTCTGCGGAAGCTGGCCACGGGACTGCAGCAGGCGCTCCACGTACTTGCCGATCAAATCGGATTCGAGGTTGATGGCGTCGCCGACCTGCTTGAGGCCCAAGGTCGTGATCTTGGCCGTGTGCGGGATCACGCAGAGGGTGAAGGTCTTTTCCGTGACCTCGTTCAGCGTCATGCTGATGCCATCCACGGTCACTGAGCCTTTCGGGACGCAGTAACGGAGAATCTCCGGCGGGGCTTCGATCGTGAGGTACAACGCGTTGCTGTCCTGGTGTCGTGAATGGACGGTGCCGATGCCATCCACGTGGCCGGAGACCAGATGGCCGCCGATCCGCTCGTTGAGTTTCATCGCGCGTTCGAGGTTCACCGGCGAGCCTGCTATCAGCCCGCCGAGCGTCGTCACGCCCAGCGTTTCCGGAGAGACATCCACAGCAAACTCGCGGTCGGTCGTGGAGACGACCGTCAGGCAGGCGCCGCTCACGCTGACGCTCGCGCCGATCGGCAGATCGCCCATGATGGAGCTAGCCAAAATCGTCAGGCGCGTGCCCGCCAGGGTTTTTTCGAGCGTCTTGACGACACCCATTTCTTCGACAATCCCGGTAAACATGGGGCCATCTTACGCAATTCCTGGGGAGGAGACAATGAGGGAGTAGGATCGGGAGGGGACAGACTAACGCGAACGGCCTGCGACCCAGAAGAGCGCAGCCGCGCCGACTTGAATGGCCGCGATGATGACGAAGGCGGCGGGGTAGTTGAGTTGCGCGATCAGCAGTCCGGCGAGTAATGGTCCACCGGCATGGCCGATATCGCTGAGGGTGCCGAGCATGCCCATGCCGGCGCCGAAGGTGTTGAGCGCCGAGACGTCGGCAATGTAGGCGGAGGTCGACGTCAGGACGACCGCCTCACCGAATCCGAATCCCGCGGCCAGGAGCAACAGGGGGGCTAATCCAGACACCCATGGCATCGAGCCGAACGTGGTGGCGCAGATCATCAGGCCGATGATGATCAGCGGAGGCCGGCCGAGATGATCGGAGACTCGACCCATGATGGGCTTCGAGATGAACGCCGTCATGCCTTGGACGCCGAACAACAACCCCACCTCGCCCGGATTGAGCCCGATCGTCACGCCATAGATAGGCAGAAAGGCCATTAGGGCGCCGTTGGCAATCTTGGACCCGCCGTCCGTGAGGCTGGTGACCAAGACTTGCTTGTTGCCGGCGACGAGTCGCAGGCCTGTTCCCATGTCCGCCAGAAGGGCGCCGAAGCCCTTCGCGTCTCCCCGTGGCGGCGGCGGATCGAGTCGTAAGGAGAGAAATAGGATCAGGCCCATCAGGCCAAAGCCCCCCGCGGTGACAAAGGTGGTGGAGAATCCTCCGGCGTAGACGATCCATCCGCCCAAGACCGGCCCGATCATGCCGCCGGCTTGCGTGGACGCCGTGTACCAGCCGAGGGCCGCGCCACGGCGTTCTTTGAAGAGATCCGCCACTGTGGCCAGGGCGCTGGGGGCATAGATCGCCGTCGCCATGCCGTGTAGGAAGCGCAACGCCGTCAAAGTTGTGAGGTCATGGACAAAGGGATAGACAAAGGGCGGGAGCGCGAAGGCCAGGATGCCGATGCGGAGCAACACCCGGCGTCCAAAAATATCGGACAGGGCTCCGGAGGGCAATTTCAGGAACACGCCGGTGAGCGTCGACGCGGAGATGACAAAGCCGATGGCTTCCGGCCCTGCACCGAGCGATTGGGCAAAGAGTGAGAGCACCGGCATGCGGACGAGGTTGTAGCTGAGGAAGCAGCAGGAGGCGATGGCGCAGAGGAGGAGGAACGAGGGGTGTCGCATCACCGGCTCGGCGTCGCGGGCGAGACGTGGGTTGAGGCCGGGCTCGCCTGTGCCAGCAGCGGGCGCAACGCGTGGACATCGGCCTGGCCGTTCGGTCCACTGGCGGCGACCTCGTTCAAGAACCGTTCCGGATCACGCGTGGCGACGGCTCCTAACTGATTGATGACCTCGAAGCCTTTGGCGAGTTTCCGGGTGACGGTGCCGGTGATGAGCGGCCGGAGCAGTCGAACCAGGAAGGCCAGCAGCGGGTCATTGAGTTTGGTGTAGGTGATCAAGGTGCTCTCGACGGCCGGTGTGCCCTCTGCCGTGCGGGCCTCGGTGAACCGCAGGAAGACCACCGCGTTGGCCTTCACGCGAGGGACGATCCGGCCTTCATGAAACCCGTCGATGGCATAGATCCTGGTTGAGACATCCTGGTACAGGAGCGTGAAGAGTCCTTGCGTGCCGTCGTGATCATTGACCCAGAACTGTGTGTCCCCTTTGGCGGAGCATTCGTACTGTCCCAACTCCAGCCGGGTCACGAGGCCGGCGCTCATGGGCGGGCGGTCCAGGAGAAACTCGTAGAGCGGGGGCGTATTGGGGGTGACGATCGGTCCGGTCACGCCCTTGGTGGTCGCGTCTTCAACAATCTCGCTGATGGCGCAGCGGGCCCCGGCCGACAGCTTCTCAACGGGGAACCGAAGGCCGCCATGCTCCTCCGCCACCGGGCAAGTGTCGGCGTAGGCATGGGGAGAGAGCAAGACGGTCAGGACGACACAGCCGGCGCCCCACAGACGGACGCGTGGGACTCGTCTGCAGCGTGGTCGGTGGATCATGGCGCCGGTTCCACCGCGAGCGTCAAGAGAGCGGGAAAGAGCATCCGGCGGTCCCGGCGGGCGCGCGCCTCG
>SWDL01000286.1 GCA_005116795.1 Nitrospira sp.
GAGGATGTCTCCCTGGCCATAGCCGGGGTTACCCGAGATCTTGTACAGCAGCCTTGCGGTGTACATCATCTCTCCGGTGAGCGAACGGGTGTTAAAGTTGAAGGTTCGGCGAACGGTTGTCTGGGTGGAGCCCACATTCGCGGCGGGCACCGCTTGGCTGACGGCGGTGCCTTCACGCGCGAGGTTGCGGCCGACCCCATTCCAGATGCCGATGGCGTAGTTGAACCGGTATTCATCCTCGTCGCTCAAGACGGTGATGCCGATGTCCCGCGTGTCGATGAGATTGGCGGCAAATGCCTGTTGGACGATCATCGGATCCGCAAAGGAATTGGTGGCGACCGAGGCAATGAGGGCGCGATTGAACCAGACTCGCTGCTGGCCGAGCTGGAGGGTGGCAAAGGGGATATGCCAGGATGACACATAGGCGTCGAGGAGTCTGGCTCTCCCGCTGCCGCCCTCTTCATCCCGTTCCGTCTGATCCAGCGCCCAGGAGAAATTGTAGCGGAAGTCCGGGTCCCAGGCATACCCCAGGAATTGCAGGCGAGCCCGGGGAACCTGGAAGGCGTTCGTATTGCTCTGATGCCTGAAGGCCCGGAACTCCACCTGGCCGCCGAGAATTTCCGGTTGGGTCCTCGAGTCTCCGATCGTTCCCCATGCCTGGTTGTAGGTATGATGCGTGTAGCGCACCTGGGTGAGCAATCGCATTTTCAAGAGAAACTTCGAGCCGACACGGATGTTCAATCCGTTATTGACGTCGATGGTGAAGTTCGGCTTCGAGACGAACTCCTTTCTTTCCAAGACCTTCAGGCCCTTGTCGTATTCCTCTTGCGAAATGATTCCCTTGAGGAGGAGGTATTTCAGGCCGGGGTCTTCGCCGGAGACGTACTCCCATCGGCCTTCCTTCTTGAGAAGCTGGCCTTCTTCCACCGCCCATGTCTTGGTGAGCAGTCCGAAGATCAGGCCGGGGACGACGGCGCCGAACATGATGAACCGGAGATGTCTCATGCGTGACCTCTTTTTCTGCACGGGAATCTCCCGTTCAGCTTCCTTGCCAGGTTGAGGAACGCACGATGGTCATCGCATTTGCACCTTGCCGCTCTTGCTCCAGTACCAAAAGATCGACAGATTCGGATAGATCGAGTTGCTGGCGTTCTGCCCGGCCACCGTGAACAAGACCCCGGCGGCGCCCACGAAATTCGACTGGCCGAATCGCCACTGCAGCGCCGGCTCGACCCCGAGGACCGTGGAGCCGCTCCGCTGTCCGCGATTGATCGCATGCCCGTCGGCGCGCCAGGTGGTGCCATGGAGTCCGACGATCTCCAGGTTGTAGCCGAAGCCGGTCTTGTCATCCAGAATATGTTCGAAGATCAGGCGCGTGTTGATGATGTCGGGTGTATAGGTCGTGTCCCCGGCGTCGCTGCCCGGTGGGGCATAGGTATAGAATGCGCCGGCGCTGATGCGAAAGGGTCGCAGGTTTTTGCGATACATGACGCCTTCCGTCAAGCCGATCGACCCGAATTGCGTGGCCGGGAACCGGCCCAACGGCGCAAACCCGCCGGGAGGCCGTTCGGTTCCGGTGAACCAGGTTCCTGTCGGGAGGACAATCTGGCTCGTTAAGGTGATGGAAGGGCGCCAGGTCTCAGGATCCTGTACCATCGGCCGGTATTTGATCGTGAGCGTGGTGTCTCCGATTCCCGTGTTGACGGTCGTCGGTCCTCCCCGCCCTTGGTTGAACGAATCCGAATCTCGAGCCCAAAACGACCCGACGGAGGTTCCGCCCCCCAGCTCGATGTGGTTGGTCACACCGTAGCTGAAGCCAAGGAAGGGATGCTGGACTGAGTAGAGATGGACCGGGCCCTCCTTTGATTCCGTTGCCAGGGTGAGGCGGTTGCCGAAGCTCTTTTCGCCGATTTGCGAAAAGACGAAGGGCCGAACGCTGAGCTGTCCTTCCGGCTGCAAGTCCACGGACAGAATGAGCAGGGGGCCGTGGGAAAATGGGTTCCAGCTCTTCCGGTATTTCTGGATCTCTTCCGTGGTGGGTGTCCAATCAAAGGCCGACGTTGGGTCAGGAGAGAGGACCTGAGCGGCCAAGGCGAGGATGATTGAGGCCAGAGGCCGAGCCCGGGTGAAGAATATTACTGATAAACGAGTGTTTGCCATAATCCTATACCATACTATTCCGGTCGGAATTGTAGGCTAAAAATACATGTCGAGTGTGGGTGTTGTCAAGTTAGTTAGTAAACAATATGGGAATTATAGGTGGCGCTGTCAGGCCGGGTCCATCGCAGGCGAATGCGCGTGATCGGTATGGGAAGAAAAGAGCGGGAGGGGGGGTGGCTCGGAACTACGTGCGGGCTTGAGTGCGTAGTTTTTTCTTGTTCTGGCCTTGTTGCGGCGCGGCCGGCTCGTCCGTTTCTTCACGACAGCGCTTTTCCCAGGTGCCTTTCACAAGGGCGCGGAGACGATCCAACTGATTGGGCTTGGCCCCAAGGAATTCCACGCCGAATCCGCGGCCCAACGCCCAGCGGACCGTCGCGGATTCAATTTCGATCGGCAAGGCCTTCCCTGGTTCCTGAAACTTGAGATGCAGGGTCATGCCCTTGCTGACCAACACTCGCTGGGGACAATCGATCCAGCACCCTTTCGTCGAGATGTCCACGGTCGTGCCGGCGCCTTTCAGGGCGCCGCCGGAGAAGGTCACGCCGAGCGCCACTCGCAGGCGCTCATACTCGCGCATGTCGTCGAGCTTGATCTCATAACGGCGTCCGAACTGAAGCGCGACAAAGCGGTGCGAGCAGATCTGGCATCGGAACGGATAGAGATAGAGATGCCAGAGCAGGTGTTCCAATCCTTTTTTCGGCAGCACGCGGCGGACGAAGGGATTCTTGCACTTCGGGCATGGGGGCGCCTTCGGAGCATCCGCTTCGGTGGTCTGCGGCCGTGTCAGAGTGGGCATAGTTCGCTCGATCCCTGTGTGATGTCTGCGACCCTGTGAGCCTCCGTCAGGATCGTTTGTCGGCTTTCGCTGTATCGGTGAGTATTTTCGAGGACTTGAGACGCAGCGCCGTCAATGACGCCGGCGATGCTTCGTGGATTTGGCCGGAGCCGGATGCGTCTTCCTCCACTCCCAAGGCGCCACGGGGTGGGATTCGACCCAGAGGCCTCGAGGCCACTTGCGCGCCGTCGCTTCCAGCTTCGAGAGCGAGCTGCCGGGCGAGACCTGAGGGGCCGCCCAGGCATAGCCTACCCGTACCAATTCTTGATTGAGATTCATCCCTCCCGGCAGGGTGACCTCCGCCACGGTGCGACCGTGCGGGTCGAGGCCATGCGCATGGATTGTCACCGTCTGATTGAAGGCCAGCGTGCCGGTGAAGCGACGGGCTTTTCGGCCATAGGGCTGCCCCATCTCAGGACAGTCCACGTCGCGAAGGCGGATTCGCACTTTCTGGCCCTCATGGGACACATCGAACGTGTCGCCGTCGACGATGGTGGTGACGAGGGCCGTATAGGTTTCGGCAGCGGCTGTCGGGAGATGTCCGACGGCAAGTAGGCCGATGGCCAGGAGGCCGGCGGAACTCCTGCTCCGGATCTCACGAAGGAGCCGCTTCATGCCGACCCTCCCCATCGATCCGCGGCCACCGCACCGCATAGCGATCCGAAGGTGTTCGTGCATAGGTCGGTCATGGTGGGAAATCGTCGTACCGTGAAGACTTGAAAGAGCTCTGCGCTCATAGAGACGGCTAACCCGGCCCCGCAGGCGATCACACCCGCCCACAGGCCGTGCGCGCGATGTACCCGGACGACGAGAAATCCAAGCGGGATGAACAAGACCACATTGGCGATGGTCTCCAGCCACCGACGTGGTGACCTCCATGAGAAGTGAGAGAAGGGGATCCATTGCACCCGATCCCAATGGGCCTGGCCATCAAAGTTCCCCCACGGCAACGTGGTGATGGCGACGATTACCAACAACCAGACGGCAAGAAGGAGCGACCAGAGAGCGGACGGCGAATCCTGTTCGGCCATGATGAGGTCAGTCTATGGCGAGGGGGCGATATGGACAAGGA
This sequence comes from Nitrospira sp., assembly GCA_005116795.1. Taxonomy (GTDB): domain Bacteria; phylum Nitrospirota; class Nitrospiria; order Nitrospirales; family Nitrospiraceae; genus RSF151. The sequence goes on from SWDL01000286.1 coordinate 4,068, forward strand.
AAACGCGCGAAATGGAGGCACGGGGAGAGATCGGAGAGGTACGACGATGAGTATGGAATTGGTCCTCAAGGAAGGGATCGGCAGCCGAGGCCGGAGCCGTCAGTGATTCGGCATGAAGCGAGAGGCCGCGAGGCCCATCCGCGTTCGGTCGTGGGCCTTGGACGAACGCTTCTCGACGGGCGGTATCGTCCGCGGGATTCTCCCCTTTGTTCTTAGAACGTCACCAAAATCTCGACCCGACGGTTCTTTTGCCTGCCGGCCTCAGTCATATTGTCCGCGACAGGCTGGGTCTCCGCATATCCGTTCTGAGAGATGTTGCTCGAAGACACGCCGCTCTCCGTCAGAATCTTTGCGGCTTGCTGCGCGCGCGCCAGAGAAAGCTCTTTGTTGGTCGGAAAGAGCTTTGCGAGCGCCCCGCGAATCGGAAGATTGTCGGTATGTCCCGAGACCTGGACCGGCTTCTCGGGAAATTCTTTGAGGACCCCAGCGACCCGCGTCAACGCGTCGGCGCCCGCCGGATTGAGACGGTCTTTCCCTTTTTCGAACAGTAAGGCGGGAGCCAAGTTGATGATGAGCTTGTCCCCCGAATGGTGCACGGTCACATTGCCCGAGCGGATCTCCGGTTGGAGAGACTTGACAAGATCCTTCTCAGCTTGGACCATTTTTTTCTGATCAGCTTCCTGGAGGGCGCTTCTGAGGCGATCGATCTCCTGGTCCCGCTGGCCGACTGCTCCGGTCAGCGACGCGATTTGTCGATGGGCATCGGTCAGACCCCTGTCGGTTCCCTCCTCCTTGCCCGTGAGTTGGTGTAACCGCGCGACCTCGGGCAGGAGGATGCCGACTTGGCCATTCAGATCGGCAATCCGCCGGTTGGCGTCTGCGAGGCGGCGGGTGGTCTCGTCCCGCTCGGTTGCGGCCGCAGCCACTTGAGCGGCGCTCCGTGTCCAGCAGCCGGAGGCGCTCCAGTTCCTCGTCGCGTCGGCCGAGCGTGTCGGTCAGCGACGTAATCTGGCGGCGGGCGGCTAGATCGCTGTCGGTTTCCCCTCCCGTGGGTGTAAAGCGACTGAGCCGCGCGATCTCCAAGTCGCGGCTGTCGAGCCTGGCCGTAAGGTCTTCAAGGCGGCGGGCAGCATCGGCGCGTTCCTGCTCGGCTGCCTCACGCAAAGAGGTGGCGGCGTCCGATTGAGCGGTGGTCACCTGTTTGTCCTCCGTCTCGCTCCGGCGGAGTCCGGATTGGCCGTGATCCCGTTCGGCGAGGAGCCTGACCAGCGTGCTCTGTTGCTCTCTGGCTTCGGCGAGACTTCGGCCTGACAGGCGAAGCCGGGTGATTTCTCGATCCCGCTCTTCCAACTGTCGTTGCAAGCCGCTCACGGCGGCTTCTCGACGTTCCGTCTCTTGCCCGATGGCCGCGTGCAATTCATTCATATGTTGAAGTGAGGAACAACCTCCCGCCAACAGGCCGGCTGCGATGATTCCCAGGCCGACGCGCGTCCTCATAGGTCCCTCCTGTTGTTCTCTGTTCAACTCCAAGGTGTCGTCTCTCAGTGACGACGAGCAGCGAATATACGCTTCCCTGGCCGTCCGATTCAAGTCATCCAATCGTGGTAGAGGCAGATCGATATCTTTGCTTCAGCAGAACTCCGATTCAACCGATGGGAGTTGCATGGGACGTCAATTTGGGGAGGGGCTTCGCCGGAGGGAGACACGGCGTTCATGGGCCCCGTCGGCAGGGCCTGTCGGGCGGTGTTTCGAGAAGACCCTCATGGCTGTTCGGCGCCATGCGGGATCTCTGCTTGTGTACATCCTGCTCTGGCTGCTTGCTTGTTCACCTCCGGTCATCTTCGCCCAGGACCTCGACCGGGAAAAAGCGCAGCTCATCCCGATTTTGGGACTCACCAAGGCTCAGGGCTCCGCTGTGGGCGCCGTGACCTACCTCTTGCTGTCGTTTTACGAACGGGAGGATCGCCGTGGGCTCTCGGTCGAGTTCGGCTCCTCCCCGGGGCGATTCTCTCAACTATCCCGGATCGCCATCGAACAGGCGATCCGTCACACCGCACAGGCCATGGACCTCTCCCCCGACGGGTGGAGCATCACCCTGTCGGTTCCGTACCCAGGGCTCACGGTCTATGGGGAAAGCTTATCCGCGATGGTGGGACTGAGCGTCGTGGCTCTGGCCAAGGGAGACGCGATTACTCCGTACCACGTCATCACCGGGTTCGTGACGCCCGACGGGCATATCGGCCCGGTTGGGGGCGTCCCGCTCAAAGTGAAGGCCGCTCAAGAGGCCCGCATGCGGCGAGTGTTGATTCCTGAAGAAGCCGATGCGGCCGACGGTGAGTGGGACAGGGCGTTGTCCCCGCAAGTCTCGCCGGTGGGGTCGGTCAGACAGGCCTATCGAGCCCTGACGGAGTCTGATCAAGGGGCCGAGTGGTAGCCGGGCTTCCAGAGAATTTTCTTGGTGGCGGTGACCCGGATCGAACGGGTGACCCGCGGCTTATGAGTCCGCTGCTCTGCCGACTGAGCTACACCGCCACTGCCCCGCAAAGGTAATGGCTTTCCGCAGTGAGAGTCAAGCAGGGCTTGGTCCAGTCTTCGGGGAAAAGCCGAGGGGACGCCGAGGGCAATTCGACGGAACAGAGAACACCGTTAGAACAGCTCGACCGAGCCGGCTGACATCTTGGATTGCTCCACCGGCCGCCGGCGGTGCTGGTCCCACTCGACGGCCATTTCTTGGATGCGCCGGCCGATCCGGCGAACCTGGTCGAGACAGGTCTGGACGTCTGGGGAGGGGCCTGACGTTGCCGACACGTCCGCCAATGTGTCACAGACGTTCGGCAGTAAATCGGCGATGCGCTGAAGATGCCGCCCCCCGTCGGTGAGCAGTTGGCTGCTGATGTCCTCGAATTGCAGGCATCGGACTCCTTCGGTGACGGATCGAGACAGGCTGTCGGTGATCCGAGACAGTTCTTGGGCCGTGTCGGCCATCTTGGCGTTGACCTGGGTCCACTGCAGCACCATGGCGTCGGCCCGACCTTTTGACGCGAGGGCGAACTTGACGTCATGAGAGGCCATCTCCTTGACCACTCGTTGCACGTGAGTCGTCTTCTCCTTGACGGCCGTCACCTGCCCCCGGATTTCCTCGTTCAACTGAGTCGACCGTTGTGACAGCTTGCGGACTTCGTCCGCGACCACGGCGAAGCCCCGGCCGGCCTCACCCGCACGGGCAGCCTCAATGGCGGCGTTCAACGCTAAGAGATTGGTTTGCTCTGCAATGCCGGCGACGTGCGTGAGGAGGGAAAACACGGTATCCATTTCTTGGACCATCTGATCCATTTGGGACGCCGTATTCAGGCTCTCGGTGTTGAGCTTGATCAACAAATCCAGGAAATGTTGTAAGGTCTTGGAGATGTCTGTTCCGAATTCCTGCATGGTCAGGTTCCCCTCGCCCGCATGTCCCAGTTGGCCGGACACATGCTGGATCAGGGCGCGCACCAGGGCGACTTGGGATTGCCCCTGTTGGGTCATATTCTGAAAAGAGGTATTCAGCCCGCCGAACGCGTCATGGAGCAGGGAGCGGAGTTGCTGCAAGTCCTTCTCAATCGACTGCACGTCCTGCCGCTGAATGTCCCCCAGCCGGCTCGTCAAGGCACGGATGGCTTGGGACACCAGCGCGGAATCAGCCCGTGCGGTGGCCGCCAGCGTTCGGCGGGTCCGCTCGGTGTCGCGCCACCGTGTCAGGATGGCCGCCGAAGCCGTCACCATCATTCCTCCGATGGGAACCGCAGGATGCGGAATCAGCACGACGGCCAGCGCCGAGGCGCAGAGGGCGATCAGGACCAGGCTTGACGCTTTGAGCACATCACGGATCGGCATCGCCGCCTCTCCTCCCACACATGTGACGCGGAAGCCTCCATCACCAGGGAGATGGAGGGTGACTTCGCCAGGGGCGACCGAGGTCAGCAGGAAGGCCACGGCTGCCGGCTGTAGGAAGCATCTCGGCCTCTGTGTGTCACGTATCGGCCCGCCCGTGTAGGGACTTGATTCCTCCTTGCACGACTCGTCGGTCCTCATGAATGGCCCCATGTCCTCACTCTATTCAAGAACCGGCGACCCGGACCGATAAGAGCTAAAGGACGTGTTTTTCTACGCTGCGAGCATCTCCGGACGGTCGTTGAACGCCAATGACTGACCATCAGCCGCTGAAGGCGAGCGGAATTCTCACGATCGTTGAAGTCGCCGAATTTCGATCCACCCGCGTTGACCGCTTATCCCACGAAGGCTCGATCACTCTGAATGTGGCCCGCGTCAATCGCGTGGATACGGCCGGGCTCCAAGTGATCACGGGGATCGGCCGGAGGAGCGGACCATCGACAGCACCATCATCCATCATCACGGTCCATAGAGAGGGGGTCCATCATGGGGAAAACAGTCCTGGTCGTCGATGATTCATCGACGATGCGGCAGATGGTGACGTTCAGCTTGAAGGGCGCTGGATACGACGTCGTTGAGGCGGGCGATGGAGAGGAGGCCGTGGCCAAGCTGAACGGCGGCGCCAAGCCGCACGTGGTCATCACGGATCTCAACATGCCGAAGATGGACGGGCTGGCGTTGATCTCGGCCGTCCGGGCCATGCCGGCCTTCAAATTTACCCCGATTCTGATGCTGACCACGGAATCGGATGACGCCAAGAAAAAAGCCGGGCAGGCGGCGGGGGCCACGGGCTGGCTGGTGAAGCCCTTTGGTCCCGATCAGATGTTGGCGGTCATCAAGAAAGTACTCCCCGCCTAACAGGGTGGGGCGTCGCTCGTTGTTCGCATCTCGTGATTTGATTCTTCCGGACGAGAGACGAGATACGAGAGACGAGATACGAGGAACGAATTCATGAGCGGAGACCTGTCGCAATTCAAAGACGCCTTCTTCGAGGAGTCGGCGGAGCTGTTGCAGACCATGGAAGAAGGATTGCTGCAGCTCGAGCAGAGTCCGGACGATCTGGATCTGCTGAATCGCATCTTTCGCGCGGCCCACTCCATCAAGGGCAGCAGCGGGATGTTCGGCTTCACTGCGGTGACGGAGTTCACCCACAAGGTTGAAGGGCTGCTGGACAAATTGCGGAACGCCCAGATCGTCGTCACGGAAGCCGTGATGACGGCGCTGCTCGAAGCCACCGACGGGATGAAATCCCTTGTTGAGGCGGCCCACACCGGCCAGGGCGCGGATCCGGAGCTCTTCGAGTCGCTGAAGGCCAAGATCGAAGCCGTCCAACGCGGTGGTCCCTCGATCTCCCCGGCGGAGCCCGCCCCCGCTCAGGCGGCGGCGCCGGCCGCCGCGGTCCCGGAATCCCGTCGCGCCGTCGGCGCCTCCGAGTCTGACTCAGGGCACCGGCGGTTGGGCGAAATCCTTGTGCAGTCGGGTGTGGTGTCTGAGGACCAACTCAGCCAGGCCTTGTCCGCCCAGAAGCGAGTCGGGGAGATTCTCGTCGAGCAAAAGGCGGTGACGCCGGTCCAAGTCGCCAAGGCGCTCGAGAAGCAACAGCAGATCGATGCCGCCGCCGTCGACAAAAAAAGTGAAGCCGCGTCCATCCGCGTCGACACCGTGAAGATCGACAAGTTGATCAATTTGGTCGGCGAACTGGTCATTACCCAATCCATGCTCAGTGATCTGGGCCGCCGATTTGAGCCGGATCAGCTTCCGGTCTTGCTTGAACGACTCAGCCAGCTTGAGCGTAATACCCGCGAAATCCAAGAGCGCGTGATGTCGGTCCGCATGATGCCGATCGGGAGCGTCTTCAACCGGTTTCCCCGACTGGTGCGCGATCTGGCCTCGAAGAACGGGAAGAAGATCACCCTGCACATTCATGGCGAGGGAACGGAGCTCGACAAGACGGTCCTCGAATCGATCGGCGACCCCCTGACGCACCTGGTTCGGAACTCCGCCGACCACGGGCTGGAACCACCGGAGGAACGGGTCAAGGCCGGTAAACCCGAACAGGGCGTCATTCGTCTGAACGCCTACCATGAAGGCGGGGCGGTGTGCATCACCATCACCGATGATGGGCGGGGGTTGAACCGGGAGAAAATCCTGGCCAAGGCGCTCAAGCAGGGCCTCATCGGGGACGGTGAGCCCCTGCCGGACGACCAGATCTGGGCCCTGATTTTCAAGCCCGGTTTCTCTACGGCGGACAAGTTGACGGATGTCTCCGGGCGCGGCGTCGGCATGGACGTGGTCAGGCGCAACATCGAGGGGCTCGGCGGGTCGGTCGGCATCAAGACCCAAGCGGGCCAAGGGAGCACGTTCACGCTGAAGCTGCCCTTGACGCTGGCGATCATCGAGGGCATGACCGTGCGGGTCGGCACGGAGACCTACATCGTGCCCCTCGTCTCGATCGTGGAGTCCATTCAGCCCACGGCCGAGGCGGTGAAACCGGTCGTCGGCAAAGGCGAGGTGGTGGAGGTCCGCGGGACCTACGTGCCGGTGGTGCGGCTCCATGAGGCCTTCGGCATCAAGGCCGACGTGACGGAGCCGGCCGACGCCATTCTGGTCATCGTGGAGACGGAAGGAGAACAGGTCGCGCTGTCGGTGGATGAACTGCTGGGGCAGCAACAGGTCGTCATCAAGAGTCTGGAGCAGAATTTCCGGAAGGTGCCGGGTGTGGCCGGCGCCACGATTCTGGGGGACGGGACGGTCGGGCTCATCGTGGATGTCAGGGGGCTCATCGACGTGGCGCGACAGCAGGCCGTCGCCGGCCTGTGAGCGAAGGAGGCGCGTATGGCAGCAGCAGTCGCAGCGGTCACCAAAGGGTCGGAGCCACAGGTCGGCGTCGATGCCGACGGGAGCCAGTTCCTGACGTTCTGTGTCGGGGATGAGGTCTACGGCGTGGATATTCTCCGCGTGCAGGAGATCAAGGGCTATACCACGGTCACTCGCATTCCGAATACTCCGGCCTCTATCAAAGGCGTGCTCAATCTCCGGGGCACCATTGTGCCGGTCGTCGATCTGCGCGCCACGTTCGGGATGCCGGCGGCGGAGCGCACCACGTTGACGGTGATCGTCGTCCTGGTCGTGCGCGACAAGGTCACGGGGGTCATCGTGGACGCGGTGTCGGACGTCGTGAACATCGCCAAGAAAGATATCCAGGCTCCACCGGCTTTCGGAGCCAAAGTGGACGTGAGTTTTCTCAGCGGCATCGGCAAGTGCGGCGAGAAGCTGGTGGCCTTGCTCGATATTGATCGGTTGCTGTCGGACGAGGAGGAGTATGAGGGCGTGAAACCGACGGCGTGAGAGGCGCGCGCAGCGCCTCGCGTCGTTCGCGAATCGCGACGCGGGGGCGTCGGAGGGTGGAGGCGAGGACGTTGGAGGCCCGAGGCAGGAACATTGGAAGTCCGAGGTTGGAGGGCGGAGGCCGTTGCTCTCACCGCAATCATCCGGAGACCTCAAGCCTTTGAGCAACGAGTGACGAGCGACAATCGAGAGGTGACGTGAGACCGGCGACGTTGTCTGTATGAGGAGGGCATGGCTATGCGTTGCTTGAAGGATGCCAAGGTTGCGACGAAATTGATGCTGGCGTTCGGAGGCTTGACGGTCCTGGTGCTGATCCTGGGGATCGTCAGCTCCCGCACCATGTTTCGGCTCACCGAGACCGTGCGGAGCACGCACGAGAGCCTGGTCGTGCCGCTCATTCACGAGCACACCTTGCGAAAAGAGATCTATGAACTGCGGCTGGCCATGCTGGCCTTTACCCGCAACATCGGCAACCCCGAGGCGATGGCCAGGTTCGAGGCGGCGGCCTTGCGGCAAGAGGAGACCATCACCCGCAAGGGGGAGAACCTCAGTGCCTTGGCGAAGACGCCCGATGAGCTGCGATTGGGCAAAGTCTGGCAGGGGTTATGGGCCACGTGTATCGAGGCGCATCGGGAAGTGCTCCGCGCGGGCAAAGCCGGGCAGGTCGATCGGGCCTGGCAGATCATCCAGGGGATCGGCGAGCATGGGACGCGCTTCGGCGATCACTACAGCGGCATGCTGGACTTGGCGGGACAACGCATGAAACTGAAAGAGCAGGAATCGCAGGCCCTCATGGAACACAGCCTGCAACAGATGACTCAGGCGACCAGCATGGTCTATGGGATCTGTCTCGCCGCGGTGATCTTGAGCGTGGGGCTCACGTTCCTCATCACTCGCGCGCTGGCCCGCCCGCTCATCCGGATGGTGGCCGCCCTGCAGGCCTTCTCCGGCGGAGAGTATTCGAGTCGAGTGGCGATCAGTGCCCAGGATGAGGTGGGGCGACTCGGGGCGGCCTTCAATCACATGGCCGAGCAGATCGAGACGAGTCTCACGCAGCAGCAGGAAGCCAACAGGGTTATGATGCGGCTCAAGACGGCGATGGAGAACGCCGGCGTCAACATCATGATGGCGGACGCCCAGGATAACGTGATATTCGTCAACAAGGCGGCGGCGGCGGCGCTGAAGGCGCTGGAAAGCGAGTTGCGCAAGTATCTCCCCGGCTTCGAGGCGGACAAGATCGTGGGCGGCTCGATTCACCGGTATCACAAGAATCCGGACGCGATCAAAGACATTCTGCGGAAGCTGGGACCGGGCGACGTGCGGCGGGGCGAGATCACGCCGGGGCCCTTCGTCTTCGCGCATCAGACTCGGACGATTTTCGACGAGCAGGGCCAGAAGCTCGGCTCTCTGGTGGAATGGCGCGATGCCACGATGGAGAGGAAGGCGCAGAGTGAAGTGCAACGGCTGATCGCCGCCGCCGTGGAGGGCCGCCTGGCGGAACGCACCTCGCCTGAGAACTTCGAAGGATTCTACCGGTCCCTGGCTGAAGGGATCAACCATATGCTCGACGCCTTCGTGGACCGTTTGACCAGGGTGGTCGGGGTCGTCAAGGACTCGTCGGAAAGCATTTCGACCGGCTCGGGCGAGGTCAGCCAAGGCACGGAGGACCTGTCGCGGCGGACCTCCGAGCAGGCCT
>SWDL01000287.1 GCA_005116795.1 Nitrospira sp.
GCTCCCTGACCACCTTGGCCCGTCTCGGATTCAGCACAACGCGCCGAGACACTTCCAGCAGGTGCGAGTGTTTCACCACCGCGATGCTGTTGAACCGTCACTGGAAGAGGCGCCCCTCTGCGATACTGCCGATTGGTAACTACCCAGGTAGATAGGCTGAAGGCTTTTAGGGGTTGAGCTTCTTGCCCAACGAGAAGTTCTCTCTGCTTGAACCTACGGTCGTAGAAACCGAGAAGGTGTTGGATGGCTTGATTCGTGCTTTGCGAGATGATTGATAGCCTTCGGCCTTCAGCCTGAACACCTGAGTAGTTACCTCTGTTTTAGGAGGCGGGAGGTCTTCCATTGACCGCCCTGTTGGGTTCTGATAGGTTCGTGCCACAAAATTAACTATCGTGTCACTCTCATGAAGAAACTGGTTCGGTTCGGCGTCTCGTTGGACCATCAACTGCTGGATGACTTCGACCGTTTGATTGCCCGCAAGGGGTACACCAACCGGTCCGAAGCGCTGCGTGATGTCATTCGCGACAACCTGGTCGGGCAGGAATGGGACGACAATAAGGAGACGGTCGGCACGGTCACGTTTGTCTATGACCACCACGTGCGGGACCTGACCCACAAGCTGACCGCGCTCCAACACGACTACCAACACCTCATCCAGTCAGGGATGCACGTCCACCTGGATCACGATCATTGTCTGGAGGTTCTTGTGCTACGCGGCAAGGGATCGGAGATTCAGCGCGTGAGCGACGCACTCGTCAGCACCAAGGGCGTCAAACATGGGAAGCTGACGACCACGACGACCGGCACGCGCCTCATCTAGCCTGGACCTATGCCCCCCTGCCCCCATGCCGGTTTTCTCTCTACGATGGATTCGGGTGACGCTGTGCGCCCTGCTCATCGCCGGGCCGATGGGCGGGATCACGCGAGCCCATGATCCTGATGCGCCCCTGGAGGTGCCGGAAGTGAGAATCGAAGCAGACCGTCCGGTGGCCGCTTCGTCCCAGCAGTTCATCCCCGACAAGGAATATCTGCTTCAGCCGCAAGGGCGTCCGGCCCAGGTGCTGCGATTGATTCCCGGATTGATTGCGGTGGAGCATTCGGGTGGCGCGGGCAAGGCCGACCAATACTTCCTGCGCGGGTTCGACGCGGATCACGGAACGGATGTCGCGTTCTTCACGGACGGCATGCCCATCAACTTTCGCACGCATGCGCACGGGCAGGGCTACACCGATTTGAATTTCATCATCCCGGAGACCATCGAGGGCCTGGATGCCTACAAAGGGTCCTATCACGCTGAATTCGGGGATTTCGCCACGGCGGGCGCCGTCAACTTCAAAACGCGCGAGGTGGTGAAAGAAGGCGTGGTCCAATTGGCCGGCGGCCAGTTTGATACCCAGCGACACCTCTTGATGTGGTCTCCGACGAAGGAAAAGGTCCGGTCGCTGATTGCGGCAGAGGGCTACTTCACCAATGGGCCGTTTCAGAACGACAACCGCTACTTTCGCGCCAACATCCTAGGCAAGCTGACGATGAATCCGAGTAGTCGCTCGGAGCTGAGCCTGACCGGGACCTTCCATAAAGCGCAATGGAACGCCTCGGGCGAGATCCCGCTCCGTGCGGTCAACGATGGGACCCTGGATCGCTTTGGTACCATCGATCCCTCCGAGGGAGGGAACACCATCCGCACCACGGGACGATTGAACTATCACTACGATACGACGACCGGCGGGCGGTTCTTTGCAAACGCCTATGCGCAATATTACAAGTTCGATCTCTACACGAATTTCACGTTTCTGCTGAACGACCCGATTAACGGAGACGGGTTTCAGCAATCGGACCGGCGAGTGATCTATGGCGGCGATGTCGGGTGGAGGCAGGTCGGCACGGTACTCGACATGCCCACGGCGGCGACGGTCGGCCTGCAAGCCCGCGTGGACGATATCCATGCGCGGCTCGGGACAGAGATGAAACGGAACCCTCTCGATACCACGACGGACAGCGATGTGTTGGAAGCGTCGTACTCGCCCTTTGCCAAGATAGAAGTGCAACCGACGTCCTGGCTCCGGTTTGCCGGCGGCCTGCGGGGCGATCTTTTCACCTTCGACGTGCGGAATCGTTGCGCAGGCTGCGCCCTGATGCCGTCGGGCCGAACCACTTCCGGGCAGGTGAGTCCTAAGGCGAATCTGATCTTCGGACCCTGGGCTCACACGGAATTCTTCGCCAACTACGGCGAGGGCTTCCACAGTAACGATGCGCGGTCGGCTGTCGCGGACGGCTCATCTCCCTTGGCGCGGGCGCAAACCTATGAAGTGGGAGCCCGTTCGAAGCCCTGGGGAACGGACGGCCTCGAGTTGATCACAACCCTCTGGGCGATCAAGTTGAAGCAGGAACTGGTCTTTGTCGGCGACGACGGCACCATCGAAGTTCGGGGCGCCACCACGCGTCGCGGCTTGGAAGTGGCAGCGCGCGGCCCTGTGTGGGGCCCCCTGTCGGTCAATAGCAGTCTGACCTGGAGCCGCGCCCGGTTCGATACCGGGGAGCGTATTCCCAATGCCCCGGAGCTGACGGCCTACGGCGCGCTGCTGCTCCGTTGGCCGGAAGGTCTGTCCTCCCAGCTCCAGGCCACCTACTTCGGGGTCCGTTCGTTGGACGAGGACCAGAACGCTCCGTCGTGGCTCGATGTGGATTTGTCAGAACGATATCAGTTGCCGGTGAAGTTGTCCCACGGTCGCATGGAGGCCT
>SWDL01000157.1 GCA_005116795.1 Nitrospira sp.
CAATCGGCGCGAGGGGCGATGGGATGGCCGGATGAGGAGAGGCCTCGGCGCGGCAGTCGATTCGTGGATTCTATCCAGTGAGACCCTCGCTGTGTCTCGCGTCGGCGCGAGCGTATGAGGGACAGATCGTCATGCGTGTTCCGCGTGTGTCCTGCTATGGCCTGTTGGTACATCCGTGAAACGTCCAGGGATCCAGGGCGCGCCCGCATGACGATTCGGACCCTGTCTGCCGGGGGCGCGCTGCTCGTCTGCGTGCTCCTCGCCTCCGTGCTCCTCGTGTGGCTGCCGACGCTCGCCGACGCGCAAGATGTCGCGCAGAAGATCAAATCTCTCCAGATTCGCGGCAACAAGAAAATCGAAGAAACGGCGATTCGGGGTCGCCTGACCGTGAAAGTCGATGATCCCTACACGTCGGATGTCGTGCGGGCGCAAGTGCGCGTCATTTATGAGATGGGGTTCTTCGAGGACGTGCAGATTGAAACCGAGCCGGTCGCCGGCGGCATCGCGCTGATCTTCGTGGTGCGGGAAAAACCGTTCATCACGGAACTGGTCTTCGACGGGAATGAAAACCTGAGCGAAGACAAGCTGAAGGAAAAGATCACCATTCGGAGCCAGACCTTCCTGGATCAGCAGCAGGCCAAAGAGAGCGCAGAGAAGATCCTGCTCGCGTACCAGGAGGACGGCTATTACAATTCGCAAGTCACGCCGATCGTGCAGTCGCTGGACGAAGAACGGAAGCGGCTGACGTTCTACATCAAAGAAGGGGACCGGGCGCATGTGAAGACGGTCATCTTCGACGGGATCACGGCCGTCAGCAAGAAAGAGCTGCTCAAAGTCATGGCGACGCGTGAGTGGATCATGCTGGTCTCCCGATTCACGGATGCGGGGCTCCTCAAGCGGGAAGAATTGGCCAACGACGTCGAGCGGATCAAAGAGATTTACTTGAATAAGGGATACCTGAACATCCAAGTGGGCCAGCCCATCGTCGAGCTGACGGAAGACAAGAAATTTTTCACCGTCACCTTTCCCATCGTCGAGGGCGAGCCGTATACTGTGGGGGACATCGGCTTCCGCGGGAACACGGTCTTTGAAGAGGCCGAATTGCGGGCCGGCAGCAAGATCGCCGTGGGGGAGGTGTTTCAGCGGGCCAAGATCCGGGACGAGATCACCCGCCTGACCGAACTCTACGGCGAGAAGGGCTATGCCTTTACGGATGTGACTCCATCCGTGAATCCGGATCCCCAGACCAAGACGGCGGCCATCGTGTTGAATCTGAAGGAAGGGGATCTGATCCGCATTCGTGAGATTCGGATCAGCGGAAACGACAAGACCCGCGACAACGTCGTCCGCCGGGAACTGCGCGTCAATGAGCAGGAGGTGATTGATACCGTTTCGATGAAGCGCAGCTACCAGCGGTTGACCAACCTCAACTTTTTTGAAACGGTCGAGATCCTCCCCAAGCAAGTCGAGCCCGACAAGGTCGACCTCGATGTGAAGGTGAAGGAAAAGGCGACCGGCTCCTTCAGTATCGGCGGTGGATTCAGCACGCTCGATAAATTGACGGCGGTGGCGGACATCACGGAAGGGAATTTCCGCGGAAACGGCCAGACGGTGCGGCTCCGCGGGCAGTTCGGCCAGCGCCGGAACATCTTCGTCCTTTCCTTTCGTGAGCCCTACCTCCAGGATTCCTTGACGTCGCTCCAGCTCGATCTCTTCAATACGGAGACGAACTTTGAGACCTATCGTGAAAGCAAGTCGGGCGGGACGGTCACCTTTGGACGCTGGTTTTCAGAGTTCACATCCGGCACCGCCAGCTTGGTCTATGAAAACTTGAAGATCTCAGATGTCAGCGCGGTCTCCAGTTCACTGGTCCTGCAACAGGTCGGGACGCAATCCACCTCCGGGTTTCGGACGTCGATCTCACGCGACACCCGAGACTACTACATCGATCCTCGCACGGGGAGCCGCACCTCGGCCAATGTCGATCTGGGAGCCCGCATACTGGGCGGGACCAACAACTTTTACAAAATCCAGTTGGATGGCGCCACGTATACGCCGCTGTTCTGGGATACGAGACACATGATTCGTGGTCGGCTCGGGTTGATCGAGGGGTACGGTGGGCGTCCGATCCCGGTCACAGAGCAGTTCTATGTGGGCGGCATCAACACCATGCGCGGGTTCGTGTTCGGACGAGCGGGGCCTGTGACGCCGGAAGGCACGCTGCTGGGCGCCGCCCGGCAGATCATCATCAACAATGACTTCATTTTCCCCATTTCGAACGAAGCCAAACTCAACGGCGTGCTGTTTTTTGATTATGGGCAGGGGTTCGATCTCGCCAATCGGATCAATATCGGGGACCTGCGGAAAGCGGCCGGCGTCGAGGCCCGATGGATTTCCCCGTTCGGCCCGCTCCGGGTCGCCTACGGGTTCAATCTCGATCCACGGCCGTTGGAACGGCGCGGCGTCTTTGAATTTTCAGTCGGGTCCTTGTTCTAGCGCGGGACCGTCACACAGGGAGGAGCACGTGAACGTGAAAACACCATTGTCTCAATGGACAGGATGGCGGAGTGGGCGGAGAGGCCGCATGACCGGGGCGCTCGCGCTCGGCCTTCCGCTGCTGCTGGGCGCCTGTGCCGGCGCGCCGCCGGCCCAATCGCAAACGTCTGCGATGTCCGCGCAGGCCGGGGGGGGGAAGATCGGCGTGGTGGATCCCCAAAAGCTCTTGAACGACACGGAGCCCGGGAAGAAAGCCAGGGAGTCGCTCAACGAGTTCATGAAAAACCGGCAGGCCGTCGTCGAACTGGAAGAGAAAGACCTCAAGCGGACGGAGGATGACCTGATCAAGCAGGGGAGCGTTCTCAGCGCCACGGCCAAAAAGGAGCGCGAGGAAGCCTTCCGCCGCCGGATGATGGAGTATCAGCAGAAGGTCACCGACATGAATCGCGAAGTCCAGGCGAAGCAGCAGGAAGTCTTGGAAGGGTTCCGAGACAAGGTCGAGCGAGTCGTGTCGAAAATCGCTCAGCAGGTGGGATTGCAGGTTGTGCTGGAGCGGGGGCGCGGGGGCGCGCTGGTGTACCACGACCAGGCGCTCGACATCACCGCGCGGGTCGTGGACGAGATGAATCGGGTCGGGCCGGACGCCGCCCCGCCCAAGAAGTAAATGGAAGAGAAAGGGGAGGCGCCTATGAAGAGCCGGTCTCAGCGCATCACGGCATGTCTGGTCGGCGGGATGATCGTGCTCGCCGCGACGTGGGGGGGCGCGGCTGATCGCCTCAAAGTCGGGGTGATCAGCCAGCAGGCGATCATGGAGAAGTCGAAAGCGGGGAAGCGCGCGTTGGAGACGATGAAAGAGTTCGCGGCGAGCCGGCAGCGGATCATCGGGGCCGATGACGAAGAACTCAAGACGCTTGAGAAGGACCTGAAAGCGCAGGAGTCGGGGCTGAGTGAGGTCGCGAGACGGGAAAAGGCCGAACAGTTCAGAACCAAGTTCGAGAACTATCAGAAGCGTCTGGGGGACTTCAATCGGGAAGTGCAGGCCAAGCAGAAGGACATGACCGAGGAGTATACGAAGAAGATCGATGCGGCGACGTCGGCCGTCGCCGACCGTGAGGGGTATACCGCGGTTCTTGATACGGGCTCCGCGGCCACCATGCGGGTGGTCATCTATGCCCACCATGCGGTGGACCTGACGGACTCCGTGATCAAAGAATTCGATCGGCGCTACAAGTAGGGGGCGCGTGGGGGGGGAAGGGACAGGATCATGAGTCCGATTGAGGTCGAAGAAATCCGGTCGTTGTTGCCGCACCGATACCCGTTCCTCCTGGTCGATCGGATCATCGAACTCGAGCCTGAGCGGCGGATCATCGGTCTGAAAAATGTCACGATCAACGAACCCTTCTTTCAGGGACACTTTCCGGGTCGCGCCATCATGCCCGGGGTGTTGATCATCGAAGCGATGGCGCAGGTCGGCGCCATCCTGGCCATCAAATCCCTTCCGCCCGGCTCGAAAGCCGTGGTCTTTCTCGCAGGCATCAACGAGGCCAGATTCCGTCGTCCGGTCGTGCCGGGCGACCAGTTGCGGTTCGAGGTCGAGACTCTGAAGCGCCGGGATGCCTATTGGAAAATGCTGGGCAAGGCGTTCGTCGGGTCCGACGTGGCGAGCGAAGCAGAGGTGACGGCGATGGTTACCATCGACCAGTCCAAGTAAAGGGAGGCCCCTCGTGGTGATTCATCCCACGGCGATCGTCCATCCGAACGCCCAACTCGGGGAGGATGTCGAGGTCGGTCCGTATTCGGTCGTCGGCGAACATGTGAAGCTCGGACGCGGGACCACCCTGCTCTCACACGTCTCGGTCGAAGGGTGGACGGAGATCGGGGCCCACTGTCGGATCTTTCCGTTCGCCTCCATCGGGATGGCGCCCCAACATCTTCACTATAAGGGCGAGCCCACCCGGGTGGTGATCGGCGATCACAATATCCTCAGAGAGTATGTCACCGTGAATCGTGGCACGGTGCAGGGCGGCGGCGTCACCGCGATCGGCCGGAATAATTTCCTGATGGCCTATGTGCATGTCGCCCATGATTGTCAGATCGGGAATCATGTCGTGATGGCCAATGCGGCGACTCTGGCCGGCCACATCTCCATCGGCGACCACTCGGTCATCGGCGGACTGGTCGGGATCCACCAATTCGTCCGTGTCGGCGCCTATGTCATGATCGGCGGCTGTTCGGCCGTCGGAAAAGACGTCCCGCCCTTCATGCGATCGGCCGGCGGCTACCGCGCCCAGCTCTACGGAGTCAATTCCATCGGCCTCCGCCGTCACGGCTTCTCGAACGAACGCATTTCCACCCTCAAACGCGCGTATGAACGGCTCTTCCGGTCCGGGCTCCGCATGGCGGAGGCGGTCAAGCAAGCCCGAGAGGAGTTCAAGGATCAGCCCGACGTGCTGGAGGTGCTGAACTTCCTGGATGGGTCGAAGCGAGGCGTCTGTCGCTCGGTCGGCCTGGACCAGGAAGACGAGGAGTAGCGGCGTGCCGGAACACCGCGCAGGAGTCCTGCCGCTCCCTGCGCCCGGTGAGCGGATCGGACTGATCGCCGGCAACGGCCGGTTCCCCATCATCTTTTCCGACAACGCCAGGCGTTTGGGCTTCACGGTGACGGCCGTCGCCCACGTCGACATCACCCTCCCGGAGTTGGAGCACCACGTCGATCGGATTCATTGGGTCAAGATCGGCCAGTTCAACAAGGTCATCAAGGCCCTCAAAGGGGATGGAGTCCGGCAAGCGGTGATGCTGGGCGGCGTCAAGAAGGTCAGCCTGTTCGATGTGCGGCCCGACATGCGGGCGATCATGATGGCCCGTCGTGTCAAAGAATGGAAAGATGATGTGATGTTGCGGGAGTTCGCCGCCGAGATGGAGCGGGAAGGCATCCTGATCCTCGAATCCACCTTCGGACTGGGCGAGGTACTGGTGGAGCGGGGTGTGCTCACGCGGCGGACGCCGAGCGACAGCGAATGGGAAGACATTCGTGAGGGCTGGCAAGTCGCGCGCGACATCGGCCGCATGGACATCGGGCAATGCGTCGTGATCAAGGACGGTGTGGTGGTGGCCGTCGAAGCCGTCGAGGGAACGGATGAAGCCATCCTGCGAGGGGGGACGCTGGCCGGCAACGGCGCCGTCGTGGTGAAACGCTCCAAGCCCCAGCAAGATCTCCGCTTCGACTTGCCGGCGATCGGGCCGGGGACGATCAAGACCATGCAGTCGGTCAAGGCGCTGACCTTGGCGATCGAGGCCGGTCGGAGCGTGATCCTTGACCGTCAGGACATGATCGCCGCAGCGAACGACTCGGGCATCACGGTCGTCGGGATTACCGACGAGGATGTGACGCGTGAGGGGTGAGGCGGTGCGTCCGCTCCGTGTGGGCGTCATCGGCGTGGGGCATCTCGGCCAGCACCACGCGCGCCTCTATGCGGCGCTGCCGCAAGCCACGCTGGTCGGCGTGGTGGATACTCGTCCAGCGCAGGCACAGTCCGTCGCCGAGCGGTATGGGGCGGCGGTGTTCGCCGATGTCCAGGCGCTCCTCAAGGAGGTCGATGCCGTCAGCGTGGCCGTGCCGACGTCTGATCACTATGCCGTCACGAAAGCCTGTCTGGCCGCCGGCGTCCATGTCCTCGTCGAGAAACCCATCGCGGTCGAGCCCCAAGACGCGCAGGACTTGGTGCGCCTGGCGCGTCAGGCAGCGCGCGTGCTCCAGGTCGGTCATGTGGAGCGGTTCAATCCCGCCCTGGCCGCGCTCCGGTCTCTCGTGTCCCGGCCGGCGTACATCGAATGTCATCGCTTGAGCCGGTTTGGGGTCCGCGG
>SWDL01000288.1 GCA_005116795.1 Nitrospira sp.
GACGCCCGCCAGCAGTCCGCACAGATAGGCCATTTCGACGTTTTGGCGACGCAGACGCGCAATCTCTTTGGCATAGGACGCGGTCGCGACGGACTGCCGCCACAAGACTTTGACCTCCGCCTCATGCCCCTTGGCCTGGAACACGCCGTTGCGCAGCGAGGCCGTCAAGGCGATATCTTGCAGGAGATTCAGTCCGAGCCATGAGATCGCCTGCTGCAGCGACACGATCGGCGACCGGGGCATGTACACAGGGCAGTTGGCGATGCGCAGCACCGTGGCCGCCAGGGCTTGGTCCTGGTGAATGAGCGAGGCCAGCTTGGCCATCTCTGCGCGCGGATCAGACACCATGCTGATGATCTGGCCGGCCACCAGCGGCAGAAACGGAAGATGCAGATCGTTCCGCTCGATGCGGGCGATCAGCGCCTCCCTGACCCGATCATAGGCGGTGTCAACGACCGGGATACTCATCGCGGGAGGACCTCGGACTTGTGCCTAGTGTGCCCCATCACAAGGCTCGTATCGGCAGAAGACCCGTCAGACCTGAGGTCTTTCGCCAAGGAGAGACTCAAGGGCGCCCTGGTGTCTGAGACAGCCTAGCGGACGCAGAGGCGGACCGGTACAGCCAGAGCACCACCGCCCCTACCACCAGCACCCCCGGCCAGGGGCCGAACGGCGGCGTCTCAAAGATTTGTAAGGGATCCGAAGGAAACGCCGGCCACAGCGCCGCCACCGCGATCGGCAGCGCGAGCCCAATCCCCATCAACGCTTCCCCCGTCACCAGTCCGGCTGCGGCGAGCAGCCCGGCTTGTCCCGACTCGTCCGCCGAGCCTCCTGTGCGGTGCCGAACCATCTCGGCCACGAGGCCCCCGAGGAAAATGGCCGCCGACAACTTCAGCGGCAAATAGATGCCGAGCGCCACCGCGAGAACCGGCAGACGCCAGGCCGCGCCTCGCACGCGCAGGCGTTCATCCCACAGGATGATGCCGACACCGAGCAGCGCGCCCAGGCCGACCAAGGACCAGGGGAGCTTGCCCCCGAACACCCCTGTGGCGAGGCCGGCCATCAGCATGGCTTGCGGCGCGCTCAAGGGATGGGGATGGTCCGCGGTAACGTCTCCGATTCCATACTTCGCCTGCAAGAGCGAGAGCACCGGGGCCAGCACCACGGCCCCGGCGAGCACGCCGATCACCTGCATGATCTGCTGCTTCCACGGCGTGGCCCCGACCAACTGGCCGGTCTTCAAGTCTTGGAGGTTGTCGCCGCCCATCGCCGCAGCGCAGCAGACGACGGCGCCGATCAGGAGCGTGGCCGCCGGCCCGGTCGGATGTCCTGCGCCGAGCACCAGCACCAGCAGCAAGGCCGCCCCCAGGATCGTCGCGATCGTGACACCGGACACCGGATTGCTCGAACTGCCCACCAGCCCCGCCATGTACGCGGCCACGGAGGCGAACAAGAAGGCCGCCACCGCCATGATGCCCATCATAAGAACGGCCACCGGCGTCGACCCCACCACCGGCTGGTAGAGCCACACCATGCTCAGCAGACAGACGACCAGCGGCACGAGCAGCCACGGCAGAGGCGCGTCACGATCCGTGCGAAGGATCTCGGTCATGGATGGGGCCGGCCGGTCGCCGCCCCTCCCAGACAGATTCCAGAGCTGCTGTAGACCGGCGGCGATCGGAGCCCGCAGGCGGGTCAAGGTCCAGATGCCGCCGACCAGCATCGCCCCGATACCGACATACCGAACCTGGCTGCTCCAGATGAACCGCGCCGCGGCCGGCGCCGAAGCCCCGTCGGGTAATCCGGTCATCACCCCAAGCACCGGGAGCAGCACGAGCCACCCGAGCGCCCCGCCCAGAAAGACGACCGTGGCGATGTTCAACCCGACGATGTAGCCGACGGCGATGAGCGCCGGCGACAGATTGACGCCCCCATAGATGACGGTGCGGCCCAGAGCCCCCGCGCCTTCAAGCGCTTCACTCCACAGACGACACCCGCTCTCCCCCAGTTTGACCAGACCGCCGATCACGGCCGCAGTCAGCAGCCGCCGCACACCGGACAAGGATCGGGCAACCGCCTCCGCCGACAGGTCACTCGCCCCTCTGGCTCCAACCTTCAAGACCTCGGCCGTCGCCACGCCCTCGGGAAAGCGCAGCTTCGCTTCCAGGATCAGCGCGCGGCGGAGGGGAATCGTGAAGAGGACGCCAAGGAGCCCT
>SWDL01000289.1 GCA_005116795.1 Nitrospira sp.
TCACCCATTTCCTGTGCTCGAATTTGCCCATGCCATCCCCCGTCCCGCTCGTCTGCTCTCTCACGCGAGGGTCGCGTCTATTGTTTCTGCAACACGACAGCGACCTTGACGTCTTTCTGCCCTTGCGGATTACCGGTCGGGCGAATGGTGAGGCCCGTGTATTGCGGAATGGCCTCTGTCCCAAAACAACTCCCCGCGGCGTCATCTAGAAAACCGAAGCCCGGTCTGCTGATGTTGCCACCCCCGATGGTGCCGTTCTGGGAAATGGCTCTTCTCCCAAACGAGTGGGTGAGTTTTGGCTCTTCAGGAGCCTGTCCGACATTGATGTGAGCGAACCATGATTCTGAAGGCTGATTCCAGTTTCGCTCCTCTGCTGAGCAAAGGGCGCGGAGCTCTCCCGCTACCTTTGGGCTCTCCGCTCCGCCTTCCGGCTGCCATTCAGCGTACGCAGGCGGTGTCCTGGGCCTCGGAAGAAGATAAAGGAACCTTTATTCTTGCGTGAGGACGTTGAGAGCCGCAAACAACGTCGTCGTCCCATGCCGCTTATCGTCGTGCGTCAGGGTCCCACACCGCCCTCTTCTTCAAGGGGAGCCCGGGCTGGGTCTGATCCAGAGCCTGGCTCTGACTGTTCTCGTCAGCACAGAAGACCAGGGGCTTGTCGGGCGGATTATTGAGGTAGAGCCCGACGACGTCCGTCAACTTCTCGATGAACGGCGGGTCCCGGCTCAGCTTGAAGGTGGGCGTCAGATGCCGCTTGAGGCCATGGGCTTGCCGACGCGGTGGGAAGGGAATAAACACGAACAAAGGTTCCTGACACCTTTTTGCTCTTGACACCTTTTTGCTCTTCAGGAGACCATCGCGACAGGATGCTCTGTGGCCACGGCTTTTCCCCTCCCGGCCGGGTTTCTCCAGGTCGCTCCGTCTTCTCTTGTCGGCCGGCCGTCCTGTTCGGCCACGACCCACCCCCAGCCTTGCTGCTCCGCGGTGGTGCGGTGCCCGGTCGCGGTCACGAATTTCTCAAACAGCCGGTTCGTGACCTCATGCTTGTCCATGAAAAAGGACGAGAGACTGACCCGGTGCCGCGGAAGCTCGCCCTCGAAGACCGCGCGACAAGCTGCGTCGGTCTTGTTCCTGGTCCGCTTGCACTCTTCGACCAGACGAGTGACTTCTTCTTCCGCGCTGCCCATCCAGAATGAGCCGGCGGGAATCACGGCCATGGCCACGCCGTCCTTCCCCGTGAACTCCTTCCCAGTCTGCTTGGGCGCGCTGTAGGACGGGAGGCTCGCCACCTCGAGCTTCCTCTTCTCTTCCTCGATCCGTTTTCGTTTCTCCTCAATTTGCTGCTGGATCGCCGCCAGCTTCTTCTGCTCCGCGACTTGTTGTTCCTGCTCCTCCAGCGCCTTGAGTTCCTGCTCGGCCTGGGAGAGCGCGCCCGCACCGGGGACAGGCACCCCCGCAGACGCCGGAGCCAGTCCCCCGGCCTGGGGTGAGCCTGGTTGAACCACCAGCCGGAACACGAACTGCCCGCCTTCGTCGCCGGTGTTTTTGATCGGCTCGCTCCGCGGCTGCTGCTCCGCATTGTTCGCGATCACCGGCGCAATCCGGTCGAAAATGTGGCTCGGCACCAGATAGGGCTCGCTCTGCTCCCTGAGCAATTTCAGGAAATAATACGCAAAGATGCTGTGGCCCCCCTTGCCCGCATCGGCCACCGGCTCCGTGCTGCCGGACGTGAGCCCCCAGCGTGACTTGCTGGCGTAGAGCGCGGCGAAAAACTTGTCGTTCAGCGGCGGCATGGCCCGCGTCTTGCCGAACAGCGTCCCGCTGAAGCAGGAATCCGCCACCAGATAGACATGCTTGGCCTTCATCCCGTCGAGGTAGTCGCGGATGGCCGCGTTCTCAATGAACGTCCCCGGGCTTTGCGGCTTGCCCTCGACCGGCACCCACCAGCCCAACCGGCCGCCCTTGTCGTACTGCCCGTGCCCCGCATAGTAGATGAACACGCTGTCTTCGGGGCCCGCCTCCTGGGTCAGCCGATAGAGGGCGTCCTTGATGTTCGGGCCCGTCGCCTGCTGATCGAGCAGCTCAATCACATGCCGCCGGCTGAACCCGTAGCGCGTCACCAGCACCTCCCGCACCGCGGTCGCATCCTGGACGGCGCTGTCCAAGGGGGGCGCGTGCTGGTACTGGTCGATGCCGACGATCAGCGCCCAGTACTCCCCTCGATCGCCACGCTCCCCGCCGCCACTTTCGGCATCGGGGTGAGATCACGATCCTTGGCCAGGCCCACGTCCGAGCCCGAGCCCGCCAGGAGCACTGCGGCGACCACCGGCCCCACGATCCAACTCGACGTCCTCTGAGGATGCATGGTCCGACTCCTCCCGTTGTCTGCGCGGTCTTGCGCCCGGCTACCTTCTCAACACTTCCGCCCCGAATCACCTTGCGCCCCCGGCGCGCCGAGCATGTCGGGCGGCGGACAGGGGGGTTTGGGCGTCAAGGGGCGGCCGATCTGCTCAAGCGCCTCGATACGGTCGCCCAGTTGGGCCAGCGATGTGCCGAGCGAGTCGGGCTCAGACCCCTGAGTGCCTTGCGACGCGCCCTGCCTTCCCGCAAGCGCCCGCTCCATCTCGTCGTGCATGGATCGCGCATGAGCGTGAGTTTCCGCTTGGAGCTTCCGCTCCAGTTCCAAGGCTTCCCGGTAGAGTCCGTCGATCTCACGGAGCCGCTGGGCATACTCTTCTTTGGAAATCATGCCCGCGTTGTACCTGGTGCAGGCTTCTTTGTACCGGGCGATGATGCCCTGGACCACCTTGTCCCAGGCGATGCCGCGGGCGGTGCCGAACGTCACCTCAGGGCCGACCTGGAAGAGAAAGTTGCCTGCCTTCAACCCGAGGGTGATCGAATTCGACCGGGTATCGTACACGTGGCAGTCCAACTCATCCGCCCACACCTCCCCACCGAGTGCCACGCCTCCCAATACGGCCACGGTGGCTAACGCCACGTACCAGGGGACGAGGCGGCGATGGTGAGCAATACCTGGACGGATCATGGGCGCCTCCTTCACCGGGGACGAAATTTCTTCCGCATCTCTTCGGCCAAGTCTTCCATTTCCGTGTCAAGCCGGC
The DNA here is from genome assembly GCA_005116795.1 of Nitrospira sp. Lineage (GTDB taxonomy): Bacteria > Nitrospirota > Nitrospiria > Nitrospirales > Nitrospiraceae > RSF151. The sequence goes on from SWDL01000289.1 coordinate 3,123, forward strand.
GGATATCGTCGACGAGACGGTCCGGGTCATAGGGCCGCGCCTTGGTCTTGAACGGTTTCGAGTCTTCGGCCGGCTGGGCGGGCTTGGCTCTTGCCGGCTTGTCCGAAGCCGGCGCTTCCACGATCTTGGGCGAGACAGGCTGGGGGGCCGGTGACGGCGGCGGAGTGCTCAGGAGCCGACGGCGCCGGCGAAGCGACCGGCGCCTGAGCGACGCTCGGAGGTTCCGCGGCAGTCGGCGGGGCCTGCCCCTGTGACAGAGCGGGCTGCGCTGCCGGCGACGGCCTCGGCGGTTCCGAGTAGGCCACGCGAATGCCCTGCCCGGCCAGCCACTCTTGGAGCACGCTGGACTTGACCGAGAAACTGATCGAGGTGATCGGCAGTCCGTCGGGCGCCAGGCGCGCGATGGAGGTATTGACCCCGACCACGTGACCGTTCGCGTCCAGCAAGGGGCCGCCGGAGTTGCCGCGATTCATGCCGATTTCGGTTTGGAAGACGTGCTTGCCCTTGGTATTATGAAAGTCCTCGAACTCGGCGCTGACGACGCCTGTGGTATAGGTCCAGAGGCCTCCCTGTTCGGGATGGCCGATCGCCGCCACCCAATCGCCGATCTGCAGACGATCCGGATTGCTGATCGGCAAGACCCGGGGTTTGGACGATCCCGGATCAAAGCGCAGGGCGGCGAGGTCGAGTTCTCGGTTGATCGCCACCACGCGGGCTTTGAATCGCCTGGCGTAATCCTGATCCGGACGTCCGGTCACACGGTCCGGCTTCAGGATGACGAGGAGTTGGGCGAAGGGCTTGCCCGTGTCTTTGTCTATGACCACGTGGGCGTTCGTGAAGACCAACCCCTGTGGATCGATAATGGCTCCCGTGCCGGTGCTGCCCTTGCCTTGCTCCTCGGTGCCGACGACGACCACGACCCCCGGCGCCGCATTCTCATAAATCTGCCGAGGCGTGAGATCGCCGGCCATGGCCTGACCGACGGCTGCGGCCAGCATCGCCGCGCTGATCCCAATCACACAAAGACGTCGCATGGTGCCTTCTCCTCGTTCGGCGAAGGATGTCGCCGGGGCCCAGGATGCCTATGGAACCTTGATGGTTGCCTGCCTCACCGTGGCGGCCCCGGTCACGTCGGAGAGGCTGATCCGCACCCTGTGTTCCCCACTCGACAACTTGGCATCGGGGATATGGAGCGCGTGAAGAGCGGGCTCATCTCTCCTTCCTTTCCTCAGGCTTCGCCGGGCTGCGCACCGGCATGACTCCGATCCCGCTGGAACCACCATCTACGGGTGTCCGGATATCTGGTTTCTTGGGACACACATGAGGGTGTACACGGTCCCTTTCTCGCCACGAGTGGGATACCCTCCCGGGCTCACCCACTTGCCTCGGACCGTGGCGTCATGCACCACGGTATCCGTGGTCAAATTGGCTCGCTCGGACACCCGCGATTGATAGAGGTCGCCGCCGCCGCTGACAGACAGATCCATCCCCGAGACGATCTCAACTTTGACGGATCTGGCCAATTCCGTGAGGGCCTGCGCATGACTGTTCTTGATGGCATCTTCCAGG
>SWDL01000290.1 GCA_005116795.1 Nitrospira sp.
GGATTCGGGGCGCAGGTGGCCCGCACCCCGACCAACCTTGGACTGAAGCCCTATACGGGGTCATGATCGTAGGCTTGGCCGAAGGCCGGGACCGGGCTCCTGATCGGTCTGACGGGGACGCATCATCCGCACGGTTCTCCGGTCGTTCGAGCGAAGTACTGCTGGAGACCGGCGCCCTTCCGGGAACCCGTTGCGCGCCTGGTGCAATGGGTCGCAGATGCAACGGCCTTTCGGACGGGGACAGATACCTGCCCGCCGCCGGGCTCCGGCAGGCAGGCCACGCGCGGACGCGCGGAGGGTGTCAGTCCCCACTCGCGGCTCCACGTGGGGGGGCACCCGTTGCGCTGTTGCTGCAACGAATCGAACGCGACGAACCGTCACGAATCATGCGGGCTGGTTGGGTGATTCCGAAAGTGTCTTCTGCGGCGAAGGCGCCTGCCCGAGCGTCGCTTTCCCCATTACTTCGGTTCGATCAGCACCTCGACCTGAGTTCCCTTGACGTGCTGGGTTTGTTCGCGCTCCAGCGTCTGGGGATTCCCGATCCGGCCTTCAGGATCGTACACGAAACAGAACAACGTGTGGCAGCTCGGCTCCTGCATGTAGTGGCGGGCGTCCGCGGCGATCTGCTCGGCGATGAGTTTGCTGCCGGCTCCCGGCCGGGTGCGTCTCACTGAAATGACGATCCCTTCTTGCGGGACGACGAGGTCCGTGCGGCGCGCCCCATCCAGATAGGGTGGGGCCCATTCGACGGCCCGGATCTCATCAAATTCCACACTCAGAAGAATTTCGAGCAGATCCTGCACGTCGCGCTGATCTTCCACTTCCAACGTGGCCCGGTCTTCTCCGCGCTTGCGCAACTGTCGGGTCACCTGATGGAACCGTGAACAGATGCGTCTGATGCGGTCCACCGGACTCACGATCGTCGGGGCAGGGGGGGGCGCCACAGGGGCGGTCTGAGCGGTCGCGGCCGGTGGAACGACGGCCGGGCCCGCCTGCGGCGGTGTTGCCACGGGTCGTGGCGCGGGCGCGACGGGCTGTTCAGCCGGGCGCGAAACGGAGTCACTGGCTGCGGCGCGAGGCGCCGCGCTCGGCGGAGCGACCGGCGCCGGTACGGCTGCGACCGCAGGGCGTAACGGAGGATCCACCGGGGGAGCTGCCGGCGGCACGGCCGTCCGGCTACTTGGAACGGGGTGGCTCGCCGCCGGCGGAGACGCCGGAGCAGCAGACGAAGGGGTCCCGACCAGACGCTGAACGACGGCTTGGGTTTCTCGAATCTTGTGGATGATGGCGGCTTCATCGGCCGACAAGGTCTGGCCATCCTGTCCGGCGACCGAAGCCGGTGCGGCCATCTCAGCGGGCCGGACGGGGGCCGGCTGAGGCGGCGGGGCGGCGCGATGCTCGATGACCCTGGGCTTTCTCGGAGGAGGCGGATCGTCCGGCGGCGGGGCGATGCCCAGCATATCCGCCTTTTTCCGCTCGAGGAGCAGAATCAGGCTTTGCAGGACGTAGATCGTTTCCTCCACATGCTCCTGGGAGTTGGAACGGATGCGAAGCTGCTGATGCTCGGCAAATTCAGGCGACTGGTCGCCGAACACCTCGCGGATCGTTTCACGGATCTGAAACTCCGCGGTGACGCGCAACGCGTCGCGGAATTGCAGCCCTTCCTTGCGCAGCTCGTGAACCTGGACCAGGCGCTTGCCGAGTTGCTCGATGGCCTGTTTGATTTCGTCCGCTGACGTGAAGACTTTGTCGCGAATCGGTGAGGTCGAACTCATAGCCTGCGTCGGTCGATGTCAGAGTCACACAAGGCCGTCCCGCTTTGCGAGGATGATGCCGCGCCTGTGGTGCGTTCCTTTGGCCTATCCTCTCATTGTCCCGGGCCGAATGGTAGAAAATTGTGGAATTTCGACGAGATAGGATGGCTCAGGATGCCGACGACGTTTGGGCGCAGCGAAAGCCCACCGTAGGGGCTTGCTGGTCGGGTAAGGCCCCGCCCCGGGTGGCGGTTCGCAGCATGGTGGGGTTGCTCTTCCAGGACCCGCCGCGGACGACCTTGTAGCGGCCGGTGGTGGGCCCAGGCGGATTGCGGTCCGGCATGATGGTGTAATAGTCGGGGCCGAACCAGTCTTGAACCCATTCAGCCGCATTGCCGGCCATATGATGGAGCCCGTAGGGACTGCGGCCGGCCTCGCGGTCCTCCACGGTCGCGAGGAGCGGCACTTCATGCACATGGTAATACCCAAACACGGCCAGCGTCGCATCCGGCGTGGCGGTCCCCCAGGGAAACAAGCGTCCGTGGTTCCCCCGCGCGGCCTTCTCCCATTCCGGCTCGGTGGGGAGGCGCTTACCGACGCGATGGCAATAGAAGTCGGCGTCGGCCCAGGTGACGTAGATGGCCGGCCATCGGGCCAGGGAGGATTCGGCGATCCCATGAACACCGGTCACATGCCGGATCATGGTCGCCAGCTCATCGGAGATCGGTCGGCCTCGAGAGAGGGCCGAGGCGAGATAGTTACCCAGGGCGACTTCATGGCGATCAATGCGATAGCCATCGAGCCAGATACGCCGCTGCGGCCGCTCGGTATCGTCGTACGGCGCCTCCAGGCTGAACGGATCGTCATCTTTGGGCATCGAGCCCATCAGAAACCACCCTGCAGGGATGTCGATCACCGGTTCGGGCAGGGTGGTCTGCGCCACACGTTGGAGGAGGTCTGGCGCAGCGGCGGGTGCGTGATGATGCGGGGAGGTCTGGGCGAGCAAATCGTCCGACGGGCTCTGGAGCGCCATCCATCCGGCTGCCAGCAGCGTAGCGGCAGAGCAGCCCGCCGGCAGTCTGGTCCATCTCATACCATCCTCATCCCGACATAGTCTGCCCTCGGGATGGGAGCGATTGCAAGGGGCGAGGTGTCGCGTTTGACCGCCGGACAAGTGACAGGGTAGCGTGAAGCGTGAAGCGTTTGAGGTGAAACGTAGGAAGACAGGGGGATAAGGGGGTTGGCGAGGAATCACGTGTCGGTGATAAGATGAGGGTCCGATGATCAGGAAAACATTTCCAGTGCCTCCCTTGGGCTGTAATTGCACGATCCTCGGGGATCCCGTCACCAAACAGGCCATTGTGGTGGATCCTGGTGGTGATCCCCTGGGGATCTTACGCGCTGTCTCTGAGATGGGGCTGACGGTGGTCGGGATCTATCACACCCATGCGCACTTCGATCACTTTCTCGCCTCCGGGGCCGTGCAGCAGGCGACCGGTGCACCGATCTTTCTGCACGAAGCCGATCAGGAGCTGTGGGATCTGCTGGACGTCCAGTGTCGCCTGTTCGGTATCGGCTACGAGGCCGCGCCCAAGCCCGACCACCTGATGAAGGATGAGGAGCCGATACCCGTGGGAGGCCAATCTGGCGTGGCGCTGCATACGCCGGGACATACGCCGGGGTCTCTCTCGCTCTCGTTTCCGGCCGATCGGCTGGTGTTGGCCGGTGATACCCTGTTCCAGGGGGCGATTGGCCGGACGGACTTGTGGGGCGGCGACGTTAAGGCGATCGAACGCTCTATTCGAGAGCGGCTCTATACATTGGACGAGCAGACGGTGGTCGTCACCGGCCATGGTCCAGAAACGATCATTGGATTCGAGCGTGAGGAGAACGCGTATATCCGGGGGAGATAGAAGCACGAGGAGGCGCACATGACACCATACGGTCGCTGGGTTCTGCTCCTCTGTCTGATGGCTGGCTTTCTGATCCAAGTGGGCCCAATGGCCCTGGGTGACGTCGGCCAGGTGCGCATCCAAGAGGTCGAAGTGTCTGTGTCGGATCACGGGCCTGTGGTGATCCTCAAGGCTGAGCAGAAGGCGATTCCCATTTTCGTCGACTTCACGGTGGCCGGGTCGATTCAGGCGGCGTTGACCGGGAATCGGACGGCCCGGCCGCTGTCCCACGATCTCATGCACACGATCCTTGAGTCATTGGGGGCGCAGGTGACGCAAACGGTCATCACCCTGAAAGACAGTACCTTCTATGGCGCGCTCTCGGTGTCCACGAAAGACGGGACGAAAGTGTTCGATAGCCGATCGTCCGACTCCATCGCCTTAGCCGTTCATTTCAAGGCGCCGATTTGGGTGAGCCGTGAGTTGCTGGAGAAGTCCGGCAAGCCGATGGGCGAAGACCCAGCCCCGAGACAGATGCTGTAGCGCGTTGTCGCCCTGCTCAAGCCTCCGAGTCCACGTTGCCCTCGCTGCTCGCTCCATCGTACGTCTCCACGCTGCTCGTCGAGCTGCGCCGCTCGATGCGGTCGCTCTTGTCCGACCTCTGTCGCGATCTCGCCAGATACCCGTCGGTGGTCCGGCGCGTCCAGCTCCCGATCGACTACTTGGCTCGACATGGGGCGCGCGCTCCGTGAGGAGGACTTTTCGAACTGGAAAGTGGTCGGCTGGATCGAAGGGATCAACGATCTCCTCTTTTTCATCGACGTGCGGGCACAGCTCGCTCGTGAGCGTGATCGCCGAGGATTTGTCGAGTCCCTGTGGGAAGACTGCCGCCGACGTTTCTATGAGAACAGCTACGTGGACGAGTTGTTTCCGGAGGGGCGGCCGGAGGCGCAGGGACTGAACACTCGACTGACCACCCTCTGTACTCGCCTCGCCCGTGAGGCGACGCAGGAGTCCGTGTGTCTCGCGCCCGGACTGGCCAACGAGTGGGTTGGGAGGCGCAAGGTTCGAGTCTGGGAGGTGGTCTGGGATGTCGGACCGGACCTTGAACAGGCCGAGCGGACCGGAAGCATTCCTGTCGGCATTGAAGGCGCCGTTCTGGAATCTTCAGCCCCAAGCCGGCTGAGGGCGCGCGTGAGTCAGGCGGTGATACTGCGAGTCACCGCGTGCGACATCCGTGTGCGAATGGGAAAGACCCTGTCACGGGTCATGTCAGTCGGCTCATCGCCGGGCCACCATTGGACCTTTCGAGCCGAGCAGTGGATCAGACCGGGGGTCACCCTCGGGCCCACGCTGGTCTATGGCAAAGAGCGGACGCCACTCCGAGTCGATCCCACTCCCCCGGGTGTCGGTCCCCGCATCCGAGAAGCGCTTCAGGTCATAGAGGAAGCGTGGCCGGAGGGGGCCGGGCTGCTGGCGCTGCTCACGTCCCGGATTGTTCCGCTCAAGGCCAGAGGCGTCGTCAGTTTCAGCTACCGCCATCGGCCGGGCCTTTCCTTCATCAATACCTTCGACCGAACCCCGCTCGATCTCATTGATGACTTGATCCACGAGAACAGCCACCATCATTTGAATCTGTTGCTCAGGAAATTTCGGTTCCTCAACGGTGACCACACCGAGGAAATGTTCTACTCGCCCTGGCGCCGGAGCCTGCGCCCCATCCGCGGTATTCTCCACGCCACGTTCACGTTCACGATGGGGGCTATTCTGTTTGAACGGCTGTCGTCGTTCGGGGCGCGAGGTTCGAGGCGCGAGGTTCGAGGCGAGACCGGTCCTGAACTCACGCCACAGGAAGTGCTCCGCGCGCGATACCGGTGTCTGGAAGAAGTGGCGTCGGTGCGCTATTCGTTGCGAGACTTGGCCCATGCCCGCCAGCTCGGCTGGCTCAGCGCCTCAGGCTGGAGACTCGTCACTGCTCTGAAGCGGGAGATCGATAAGGTGGGGAAGCGCATCGCGCCGTTTGAAAAGAAGGTACTGCAATCATCGCATGGAAGAGAGCTTCGCCGGCATCTGGAAGAACTCCGCCGCGCTCGCCAAGCCTACGGGCCGGTTCGATGTGGCAGAGCTTGATCTTCATGTGTTTGCCGGAAGCCTGTTTCTGGACTAAGATCACGCCATGAAAAAGAAAGCTGTAAAGAGAAGAAGTAAGGTGGGAGTCGGCCCCAAGCGCATCAAAACGATTGCTAAAGAACTGCGCAAGCGATACGGGCCGATGCTCAAACGGCTAGCAAGATAAGATGTTGAGGGCCGGTTACTAGAGTTCGGCGTTCTTCTCCATCACTCGATTAGCGGCGGTTCTGAAAGATTCGTCAGGTTGCGCGATGACGACGTTGATGCCGAGACGAATCATTTGCCCGACCGTCAACCCCTCGCGTCTGCTCAGCTCTTCCAGCCGTCGAATCTCTTCATCGGTGAGGGAAACTGTGATGGATGTCATCGTGGGAAACTCCTTAGCTGTCAGTATATTGCAAAGTATCTGAGAGGGCAAACCGTGCGTGGGAACGAACGCACTCCGAGCAATAGTTGGATGGAAGCCTTCCGCCTCGGCTGGCTGACAGCGTCAGGGTGGAATCTGGTGGAATCGCTCAAGCGTGAGATCGACAGGGTGGAGACGCGCATCGCGCCGTTCGAGCGGACAGTGCTGCGGTCAACGTATGGGGGAGAATTGCGCAGGCATCGAGACGAACTCCGTCGCGCTCGCCAAACCTATGGGCCGGTGCGGCTCGGTAAAGCGTAACCTCCATCTTTGGATGTCGGAGGAATGAACGGAGAAGCAGGCCGTCGGGAGA
>SWDL01000291.1 GCA_005116795.1 Nitrospira sp.
GTGCGCAGGCAGCCTGTCTGGTCGTCACGGGCCGCCGATGCCTTGGCCGGAGGCGCGGTCGTGCTGTATCAGGAGGGCGGCGGATTGGACCTCTTCTTCAGCGAATCGGAGGGCGCGGTTCCCTACACCGAAGAGAATCTCGAAGCCGTCGTGGCCCGGGTGATTGACCGGTGGGAGACCGTCTATGGGCCCGCGGCTCTTCGTGGCCGCACACGGGTCTTGAAGGAATTCGATCTGACGGTCTGCATGGAGCGGTATCTGAAGCGGTTGGCTCTGCTCAGCGCCGAGGTGGCTCGACGCCCGCGCGAGCCACAACAGATCCCGCTGGAAGCGGCCTTGCGCTATCCGCCGACGGCCAGGGGCAGCTTTGTGGCGTCCAAATCGGTGAAGAAGCGCGTCTGGGATCATGCCTTTGCCAGGACCGCTGCGCGGCTGAAACCGCTCCCTGCCGATCAACGGAGCCCGAACAGCGAGAATATCCTGGCCTTTTCTTATCTCATGATGGGGCACCGGGATTCGGATTTCGACAAGCTCTATTGGAAACTGCTTCCCCATTCGAACACCTATGCCTATTTCTCGAAGGCCGTCGAGACCTTGGAAGCCGGCGTTCGCCGGTTCCCTAACGATCTGTTGCTGCGGTTCAATCTCGGCCGTCTCTGTTATCACACCGGCCGGAGTGAACGGGCCTATGAGGTCTTCGGCGAATTGGCGGCGGCGACCTCCGTCCAGTTCAATCCGCTCCTGGATCTCTATGGAGAGGATTTCGGGGAGCTGAACTTCACGTTCCGAGATTACGTCGACCATCTGTGGCGCTATCTGGTCACGAAAGAGGAGCGATGGCTGGAGCGGCTCTCGGCCATCGTGATGGCGAGCGCCTGGCACTACCGAGGATTAATCGAACTGAAATGGGGAGACCAGGCCCGCGCCCTCAAGTCTTTTGAGAAGGCGCTTCGTCAGCATGGTCACAACGCCTGCTACCACGAGCAGTACGCCAACCTGCTCTGGACCCTCTCAGGTCGGAATCCCAAGGCGCGCGACCTGGCGGTTCGCCATATCGGATTGGCCTGGGATATCTCCCCCTATTGCAGTGGTCTCCTGGCGAAGTATGCCGCCTGGCTGCACCGTTCGGGCGATCCGACAGAGGCCGTTCAACGCCTCCAGGCCTATGATCATCTCATGGGCAGGATCGACGGGGTCACCGGAAGCCATGCGGAACTCCGGATTCTGGCGAAGGCGAGGGCGGAACTCCTAGAACCTGCACTCGCGGGTCAGTAGACATGGGAACGCCTATGCCGCAGACCGACATCGCCACCGGAGAGGGGATCGACGTAAGACGCTATCCCTTGTCCTATCCATCTCCCCGGGCCGCTTTCGAGGATGGAAACTATGCCTACGCGGCCGCGCGGGCAGACGACGATCGACTGCTGCGAGGGGCCTCCCTGATCATGCTCGGTCATTTTGAGGGCGGGCTGCCCTGTCTGGAGGGTCTCGACGATCCATGGGCCTCGTACTATCGAGCGGTCGCTTTCTGGGGATACCGGGGGAGCGACCGCGAGGCGCTGTCAGAACTGCAGCGCTGCCTTCGGCGCCCGGCGGCGAATCCGCGATGCCGAGAGAAGGCGGAGCGACTCAAGGCTCTCATCACCAGTGGCCCGCTCCGCGTCCTGGTGCAGGGGAAGAACGAAGCGCCGCCGTCCTCCTTCAGCATCGTGGAGGCCATGAAGCGGACGTCGAGCGAGGTGATCTCCATCGGTGTGCAATCCAACGACGATCTCCAGTTGGAGCCGTACGAAGGCCTCACCCATGTGTTGGCCCGTCTGCCGAAACGATGGAGCCCCAGCTTCTACCACTGCTACCAGGTCGAGTCCAATCTCATGCCGGTCGGCCTGGAGGAGGCGTCGTTTCCGATTCTGGGCTACGCCTCGGATTATGACACGCGGATCCAGACCTGCTTGTACCGGGCGCAGGGCTGTGATGCCATGGTGGTGACCGGTGAGGTGGATCATCACGAGATGCGGCGCGGGTTCGGTCTGCCCTGCGTGGTGTTTCCCAAGGCCATCGGGGTCTGGGCCGAGGCCTTCGAACGCGCCGATCTTTCCTGCAAGGATGTCGATGTGTTTTGCTCCGGCACGCCCATGAGCTTTTACCAGGTCGACAAGGGACGACTGGTCTATCGCTTGATGCAGCTGTCGGATCGATATCGGGTGCGGATTCATCGGGGTTATCTGGCGCCGGAACAGTATGTGACGGACACCTGCCGAGCCAAGATCGTGTTCAGCTTCG
>SWDL01000001.1 GCA_005116795.1 Nitrospira sp.
GACCATGACGCAATCGCGGGCGAAGTTGGAGCGCGGACAGTCGCCGGCCCGCGGCGGGCAAGAAGGGCGACAGTCCCCCCGTTGTGTCAGTCCCCGTCCGAAAGGCCGCAGTTGCCGGGCTCTCGTGAGACCACGTTACTCAGACCGAACAAATCGGTCATCCGTAAACGTCCCGCGAAGCATCTCCGTGACAGAGCTTCGATACTCAACCTTCTGCTTGGCCATGAGGACCACCCCGTCATGATCCGTGAGAATCAGCAGCTCCTCCTCAGCAGCCAGCTTGCGAGAGGGTTCCCCCACATTCATCCGATACTGAGTCCGCCGATCAGGGTTCCGAGCCTGCCCTATGACGATCTCTGTGAGGCCATCGATGAATCCTTCATGTCCCTCTGAGCGGTGCCGGACCTTGGTCCCGTCTGGGATTCTGACCCACGACTTTACGGTCACCGGTCGGTCCTGCTGTGTGTCGTTTATCATGGTGATGCCTCCTTGTTCTGGTCATGGGCCACGAGCGCCCCTGCTCTGATTGAGTATCCGATCTCTTCCATAAAACCACAACCCGTAAAACCACAACCCGTCAACCATTCGCCGGGCCTGTCCCATCTCAGAAAAGCAGAGGTCAGGTGGCCTTTCGTCCTGACTTGCCTCTGAGACCGGCCTCGGTTGCCGGGAAGGTGCCGGGAGGGCGTGCGCGGGTTCGTGTCGGTTCATCGTGCCCGATTCGATTGGCGCGGATACCGGGATCAACCGTTTCGCCGCAGAGCAGGCAGCGGACCCCCCAAATAGGCTCGCTGTTTGCCGAGCCGCCCGTATCTTCAAGGCGTATGGCGACCATGAGACCCTGGCATCGTGAACAGCTCACTTCCAACCTCCCCGAGTCTAGCGCCTGCTGCGCACACCCTCTTCTACTGCGGCAAACAATCCGCGGCCATCTGCGTCGTTCTCCTTCGCCTCGCGACGAAGAGGCTTTGCCCAACAGGCTCCTTACCCTCGATCAAGGTTTCAGCCCGCCTTCCGGACATCGACACATAGCGGGCACACCACAGCCCGGGCCCGGACTTGTCTGGATCGCGTCCCCCTTCTTGGACGAGAGGCAAGGGTTCAGGGCCTTACCGTGCGAGATCACTGCGGCGGACAGATTCCGGCGTAGGAGCGGCGAAGACAGGGACATCGGTCGCGCAGGAGACAGATCAGAAGGCGCGAAGGATTAGGATAGTCAGCGTGGCTCAACACCTCATATTTCGCCTTTCACCATACACCCCAGGAGGCGACTTGGTCAAACGCCGGACTGAAACCGGCGTGCGACCGGCCGTCCTCCAATCGAGCAGATCCGGCCCCCTACGTTCCAGATCGACAGTGCGCACTCACTCGAGGAGCTTCAAAAAAGAATTCGCATCCGGCATGCAAATCGGTAGAATGGGCCCTCACCCTTCACGCCAACAGAAAGGATCTCGCATGCGACTCGTTCTTATCGTGCTCTCGGCGTTCATGTCCTTAACCGTCTCAGTCACCGGCGCCGCAACGCCGGACCCGGCGACGGAGGACCAGAAAACCCTCTATGCCCTGGGGATCGCAATCAGCCAATCGCTCGGCAATTTCGCGCTGAACGAATCCGAGCTCGAATTCGTGAAGACCGGCATCATGGACGGTGTGCTGAAACGGACCCGCAAAGTTGACTTGCAGGCCTATGGGCCCAAGATCCAGCAACTCCAACAGTCGCGAGCCGCAGCGGTCGCCGAGGTCGAGAAGAAAAGCGGGGCGGCGTTTCTCGCGAAGGCGGCGGCCGAAGCCGACGCCACCAAGACCGACTCTGGCCTCGTGATCAAGACCATCAAGGCCGGCACCGGCGCCTTACCCAAGGCCACGGATACCGTCAAGGTCCACTATCACGGCACGTTGATCGATGGCACGGTCTTCGATAGCTCCGTGGCGCGTGGAGAGCCGGCCTCATTCGGAATGGATCAAGTCGTGAAGTGCTGGACCGAGGGCCTGCAGCGCATCAAAGTCGGCGGCAAGAGCCGGCTGGTCTGCCCCGCCGCCCTCGCCTATGGCGACCG
>SWDL01000002.1 GCA_005116795.1 Nitrospira sp.
GGCATCGGCGCCGGCCTTGGGAGCGATGTCCCGTTCTTCCTCTTCGCCCCGAGCGCTGTCATCAGTGGAAAAGGCGAGGCCGTTGTCCCGGTGACGGTCAAGGGTTCCCGCTGGATTGTGCTGGTCAATCCGGGTGCGGCCATCAATACCGGCTGGGCCTATCAACGCCTCGCGGAACAGCGGACGAGCATCAAGCCCCTGTCGGCGGAACTCGAACAGGTGAGCCGGAGCGGGTCCATCAGTTGGGACGAGGTGTTACCGCTCATGGAGAATGATTTCGAGCCGGCCCTGGCGGCGTCTCATCCTGTGCTGGCCGACTTGAAGGCTGAGTTATGCTGGGCCGGCGCAGAGGCGGCGCTTCTGTCGGGCAGCGGGGCCACCGTCTTCGGAGTCTTCCAGGACGAATCCAGGGCTCGCCGGGCGAGCGCAAGGCTTGAGCAGCCACCCGGGCGGACCGTCTTTACCGTTCCTGCACAGTAAGATCTCATTCAGCCGGTCCGACCAGAGGGCGGAAGGCTCATCTTGGTTGACAGTCTCCTGGTAGTTTCGTTAGATTACCCTCCTCTTTCCGACCTGGCTGCGGACCGGAGTCCTACCGTCCGATCACCGGAGAGGCACCTATGCATCGTGAATTGAAGGTCTTTGCCGGGAATTCCAATCCCGCGCTGGCCCGGGAGATTTGTGACCGCCTCGGTATCCGACTGGGGGAGGCCACGGTCTCCAGTTTCAGCGACGGGGAAATCCGTGTTCGGATCGAAGAGAACGTTCGCGGCGCGGACGTGTTCCTGATTCAGTCCTTTTGCGCCCCGATCAATACGACGATCATGGAACTGTTGATCATGGCGGATGCGCTCAAGCGCTCCTCGGCCTCCCGGATCACTGCGGTGATTCCGTACTTCGGCTATGCCCGGCAGGACCGAAAAGATCAGCCCCGGGTGCCGATCACAGCCAAATTGATGGCGGACCTGATCACGACGGCGGGCGCGAACCGTGTGCTGACTATGGATCTCCATGCCGGGCAGATTCAGGGCTTTTTCAACATTCCAGTGGATCACTTGTATGCGACGCCGGTGTTGTTGGATTACATCCATGGCATGGCGGGCGCCGACCCCGTCGTCGTTTCGCCTGATGCCGGCGGTGTCGAACGGGCGCGGGCCTTCGCCAAGCGTCTGCAGGCCAGCCTCGCCATCATCGACAAGCGGCGGGAGGGGCCAAATCAGGCGCAGGTCATGAACATTATCGGCGACGTGGAAGGACGCAACGCCCTGTTGCTGGACGACATGATCGATACGGCTGGGACGATTGTCCAGGGCGCGCAGGCCTGTGCCGATAAGGGCGCGCGGTCCGTGTGGGCGGCCTGCACCCACCCGGTGCTCTCGGGCCCGGCGCTGGAGCGGCTGCAGCAGTCCTGTCTGCGGGAGGTCGTGGTGACCAATACGATCCCCCTCAATGGGAAGGAGACCCAGTGTCCCAAGCTACGGGTCCTGTCGGTCGCCCCGCTGCTGGGTGAAGCGATTTCACGAATTCACGACGAGGAGTCGGTCAGCTCGTTGTTTGCGTAAGCGCACGTGCGCCTGCAGTCCGGTTATCCTCACCAGGACACGAAGGTCAGGCCAGTTGCCAACCCGGGGGCGAGTGAAACCACCCCGGATCTCTGCGTGGACGTGTCTGGCCTCGGACGGCATGAAGGACATCAAAGGAGACGTATCATGAAGTTTGAAATGGACGCGATGATCAGGGAAGCATCGGGAAAAGGCGTGGCCCGGAAGCTCAGGCAGAAGGGACGGGTACCGGCGGTCCTCTACGGGCAGGGCGAATGCGTGTTGATGTCGCTCGATCCTGATGCCGTCACGAAGATCATCAAGTCGCATATGGGGAGCACGGCGCTGATCACCGTGACCGTGAACGGCGCCAAGAAGCAAACCAGAACGGCGATGCTCCGTGATTATCAGGCGGACCCGGTCACCGGTCAACTGCTGCACGCCGACCTGTTTGAAGTGTCGATGGACAAGCCGATTCGTCTGAAAGTGCCGACCGTCGTGATCGGCGGGATGCCGGCCGGCGTGAAGGAAGGCGGGGTGCTGCACCATGTGCTACGCGAGGTGCACGTCGAGTGTCTGCCGAGCGCGATTCCTGACCGCTTCGAAGTCGACGCCTCTCCGCTGATCATCGGGCAAGGTCTTCACGTGAAAGATCTGACGGCGCCTCAGGGCGTCCGCATCCTGGACGGCCCCGATCAAACCGTGCTCAGTATCGCCGCGCCGATGTCCGAGGCGAAGCTGGAGGCCCTGTTGACGAGCCAAGCCGGCGTCGAGCAAAGCAAGGAACCGGAAGTCGTTGCCAAGGGCAAGGTGGTGGAAGGCGAAGAAGGTGCGGCGGCGCCGGCCGCCGGTGACAAGGCAGCCGTGGCTGCCGAAGCCAAGGCTGGAGCGAAGCCTGAGGCTGCGGCCGCCAAGGGTGGTGAGAAGAAGGAGGGGAAAGAGGAGAAGAAGAAGTAGCGTTGCGTCTGATCATCGGATTGGGCAATCCGGGCGCGCGGTACGCGGAGACGCGTCACAACATCGGCGCACAGGTCGTCGAAGCGGCGGCGGCTCGGTGGTCCGTGACTCTCCGTCGGACCGGAGAGGCCCGTGCCGGAATCGGCCGCCTCGGATCAACCGAAGTCGTGCTGGCGGTTCCCTTGTTCTGGATGAACGAATCAGGTCCGGTCGTTACCTCCCTGCTGACACAGTACCAGTTGAGTCCCGCCGATGTGATCGTCGTGCACGATGACCTCGACCTGCCCCTCGGGCGTCTGCGCATCAAGCTGAAAGGCGGGGCCGGCGGCCATAACGGCCTTCGGTCGATCATGGCGGAACTCGGGACTGATGAGTTTCTCCGCGTGAAGCTCGGCGTAGGGCGTCCGCCGGCGGGTGTGGAGGCTGCGGACTACGTGCTGGCGCCGTTTCTCGTCGAAGCACGAGAAACCGTGGACGGGCTCTGCCGGCGTGGCGTTGAGGCGCTCGAATGTTTGATTCAAGAAGGGGTTGATCCGGCGATGAACCGTTTCAATCTCCGCCCTAAGGCGAATGCGGATGAAGAGACACAGGACAATCAGTGAGAATGTGGCTGGGGATCTGATTTTCTAGGAACCCTTCACGCTTCACGAATAACGCTTCACGGAATTTATGGGTCTCTGTTGCGGCATGATCGGGCTCCCGAACGTCGGCAAGACGACGGTCTTCAATGCGCTCACGGGGGGCGGGGCGCTGGCTGCCAACTATCCCTTTGCGACGGTCGATCCCAACACCGGTATTGCCTTGGTGCCGGACCCTCGACTCGGGGCCCTGACGGACATCTTCAAGTCGAAAAAGACGACCTACAGCACGCTCGAAGTGCGCGATATTGCCGGTCTGGTCGAAGGCGCCAGCAAGGGCGAAGGACTCGGGAACCAGTTTCTCGGGCACATCCGTGAAGTGGATGCCCTGCTCCACGTGGTCCGCTGCTTCCGGGGCACGGACGTGGTCCACGTCAGCGGAGGGGTCGATCCCATCCGCGACATCGGGATTATTGAAACCGAGTTGATGCTGGCCGATCTGGAGACACTCGACCGGCGCAAGCAGAAAACGGAAAAGAAAGTTCGCGCGGGGGACAAGAAGGCCGCCGTTGAGTTGGCGTTCGTCCAGAAGCTGATCGGGCTGTTGGATCAGGGCGAATGGCTGGGCCATCTGACCTACACGCCGGAAGAGCGTGAGGTGCTCAACGAGTGCCAGTTGCTGGCGGCCAAGCCGGTGTTGTTTGCGGCCAATGTCTCGGAGAATGCCGAGGCGGATGAGGCCTTGGTCACGTCGGTGCGCGAGTTCGCCGACAAGCGAGGGGCACGCGTCGTGACCATCTGCGGGCAATTGGAAGCGGAGCTCTCGTCGCTGCCCGAAGGAGAACGGGCCGACTTTCTGAACGGCATGGGGCTCAGCGAGTCAGGGCTCGTGCGTTTGACGCGTGAAGCCTATACGTTGCTCGACATCCTGACCTTCTTCACGGCCGGAGAAACGGAATCCCGCGCCTGGCCCATTCCGAAAGGCTTGAAAGCCCCGCAGGCCGCGGGGAAGATCCATTCCGACATGGAGCGGGGATTCATTCGCGCCGAGGTCTATCACTATGACGACGTGCTTGCCTGCGGGTCGGAAGCGAAGGTGAAGGAAAAGGGGTTGTTCCGCCTGGAAGGGAAAGACTACGTCATCAAGGAAGCCGACGTGGTCTACTTCCGATTCAATGTCTAGTCGTCGCGCTTGCTGAATCGCTATGGAGTATAAGGCGACTCTCAATCTCCCCAAGACTGAGTTCCCGATGAAGGCCAATCTGCCGCAGCGGGAGCCCGAGATGCTTGCGCGCTGGGAGCAGGAACAGTTGTACGAGCAGATCCAGGCCTTGGGCCTGAAAGAACGGCGGCCGCTCTACGTGCTCCATGACGGCCCGCCCTACGCCAACGGTCGCATTCACATCGGCCACGCGCTCAACAAGATTCTCAAGGACATCATCATCAAGTCCAAGACGATGGCCGGCTTCCGCGCGCCCTACATTCCGGGCTGGGATTGCCATGGCCTGCCCATCGAGCACCAGGTCATGAAGGATCTGGGCGACAAGAAAAAAGGCCTCGATGCAGTGGCGATCCGGAAACTCTGCCGGGACTATGCGGACAAGTACTACCAGATCCAGCGCGACGAGTTTAGGCGCCTGGGCGTGCTCGGTGAATGGGACCGGCCCTATCTGACGATGAACCCGGCCTATGAGGCGACGATCTTGCGGGAGTTCGGCAAGTTCGTGGCCCGCGGCGTGGTGTACAAGGGGTTGAAACCGGTGCTCTGGTGCACGGCGGATCAAACGGCGCTGGCCGAGGCCGAAGTCGAATATGACAACCACACCTCGCCGTCGATCTATGTGAAATTTCCCCTCGTCTCTCCGCCGTCGGTGCTCGGGGGGGCGAAGATTTTCGGTTTGCCCTTTCCTGCCGGGGTAAAAGCGGTCTCGATCGTCATCTGGACCACGACGCCGTGGACCTTGCCGGCCAATCAAGCGGTCTGCCTGCATCCCGACATCGACTATGCCTTCGTGCAGGTGGGAAGCGAGGTGCTCGTCATCGCCGAGAAGCTGGTGGACACCGCGGCCAAGGCCTGCGGGCTGAGCGGCTACACCATCCTCGGCACGCGCAAGGGGTCCGCCGGCTTTGAGGGGCTCGAAACCCAGCGGCCGCTGACCGAAGGCCTCTCGCCGATTCTCCTGGGCGACTTTGTCACGCTGGAGCAGGGCACCGGCTGTGTGCACATCGCGCCCGGCCACGGCATGGAAGACTACATTCTGGTCCTTAACCATAACGACAAGGCCGCCCCGGGCGAGAAGCTTGCTATTCTGGCGCCGGTGGATAATGGCGGCCGCTTCACGGAGGCGCTGCCGGACTTCGCCGGCCAGCACGTGCTCAAAGCCAACCCGGCCTTGGTCGCAAGGTTGGGCGAGCGTGGGCGTCTGCTGGGGCACGGCCAGATTACACACTCCTATCCCCACTGCTGGCGTTGTAAAAATCCCGTCATCTTCCGCGCCACAGAGCAGTGGTTTGTCTCCATGGATCTGGCATGGGACGGCAAAAGCCTTCGGCAGCGCGCCCTGGACGAAATCGACGCCATCGCCGCCCGCAAAGGCTGGATTCCGCCCTGGGGACGCGATCGGATCAACGGCATGGTTGCCAATCGGCCGGACTGGTGTCTTTCCCGCCAGCGGGCCTGGGGGACGCCGATCCCGGGGTTCACCTGCACGGGGTGCAAGATGGTGCTGGCCGATCAGCGGATCATCGAATCGATAGCCGATCAGGTCGAGCAAGCGGGCGCCGATGTCTGGTTCCAGCAGCCGGCCGCCGCGCTCCTGCCCAAGGGCACGCGCTGCGCCAAGTGCGGCGGCACGTCGTTTGAAAAAGAGCACGATATTCTGGACGTCTGGTTCGAGTCGGGCGTCAGCCACGCGGCGGTCATCAAGCGGCAGGGCACTGACTGGTGGCCGGCGGATCTGTACCTGGAAGGGTCGGATCAGCATCGTGGCTGGTTCCACAGCGCGCTGCTCTCGTCGTTGACCACCGACAATCGCGCGCCCTACAAGGCCGTGCTGACTCACGGCTTCGTCGTGGACGGCGCGGGCAAGAAGATGTCCAAGTCGGCCGGCAACGTGGTAGCCCCGCAGGATGTCATCAAACAGTCGGGCGCGGAAATTCTGCGCCTCTGGGTCTCCGCGCAGGACTATCGGGAGGACTTGCGCATCTCCCAAGAGATTCTGAATCACCTCATCGAGGCCTATCGGAAGATTCGGAATACAAGCCGGTTCCTGCTCAGTAATCTGTACGATTTTGATCCGAACTACTTTCGAGTGCCTTATGAAGATTTGCCGGAGTTGGATCGCTGGGCACTATCGCGACTCGGAGATCTAATTCCGCGAGTCAAGCGTAGCTATGAGGAATTTGAGTTTCATGCGGTCTTTCATGCGGTGAACAACTTTTGCTCTGTAGATATGAGCGCAATCTATTTGGATATTTTGAAGGATCGGCTTTATACCTTCCGCAAAGACTCACCCCTGCGCCTCTCCTCGCAAACGGTTCTTTTCGATATTCTTACCGCACTGACGAAGCTGATGGCCCCGATCCTCAGTTTCACCTCTGAGGAAATATGGCACATGCTGCCTGAAGCAGCTCGACAGAACCCGGATACCGCGAGTGTGCATTTGTCTTTGTTTCCTGAAGCGAACCAGCGATGGGCCGACTCGGTGCTGACGAGCCGATGGGATCGCCTACTGGAAGTGCGGGAAGGTGTCCAAATGGCTTTAGAAGCCGAACGCCGAGATAAGGTTATTGGGTCGTCTCTCGAAGCTTTTGTCCAGATCAACGCCAATCCAGAGAGATTCGCTCTGTTAAAGCAGTACGAACCTGACTTGCCGGGCATCTTCATCGTGTCCCAGGTTGGGCTGAAGGAAGTTCATAACCTCCCGCTCAAGCCAGACTTCGAGGTCAAGGTTTCCAAGGCTAAAGGCGCCAAGTGTGAACGCTGCTGGAACTATCGCCCGTCCGTCGGGACGGTCTCAGAGCACCCGACGCTCTGCGATCGCTGCGTGGAGGCGGTGCGGTGAGGATGGCCAAGGGGCGGATGGCGCTGCTGGCGCTGGTGGCGGTCGGGACGATCGTGCTGGATCAGATCGCCAAGAGCTATATCGTCGACCGCATGCGCCTGCATGAGTCGATCCAGGTGATTCCTGATTTCTTCAGCATCACCTACATCCGCAACCCGGGCGCCGCATTCGGGCTGCTGGCCTCGAGCAGTGCGGGGTTTCGCATGCTGTTCTTTGCGCTCACGTCCGTGGGGGCCTTGATCCTCCTGAGCGTGATTCTCTTCCGGCTGCCGAAAAACGACTGGCTGGGGCAGTTCAGCATCGCGGCCATTCTCGGCGGCGCCGTCGGGAATCTGCTGGATCGGCTGCGCCTGGGCGAGGTCGTCGACTTCCTGGATTTCTATATGAAGGGCTACCATTGGCCGGCCTTCAACGTGGCCGACTCCGCCATCAGCGTCGGCGTCTTCTTCCTCGTCCTCCACTTCGCCTTCGAGAAACAAGAAGCCGGCCCCGCGACCGAACAGTCTTAGGGAACTAGCCTTCGGCTGACGACGGGCGGTCCCTCCGGCGTCGCCCTGATGCGTGAGGCTCTCTCGGCTCATCTCGATCGTCGAATCGGCCGCCGCGCCTCTGAAGCCGCACCGGAGTGCGATGCCGGCGCGTCGGCACCGAGTTCAGCTTGCAGGACACCCGCTCTCCGCCAGGGCACTGGCCTCCGGGCCCATCCCGCCCAGCCTCGGCGTGGTTTGGTCCAATTATGCATCGGATTCAGGGGGGATTCCTCTTTGTTTGGACGGAGGTCCAGACGGTGCGCTGGGACTAGGGAGAGCCTTTTGGAGCCATAACGAAACGATGCGGTCGGCGTACCACTCCGACAAACGCCGTGGAGAGCGTTGACAAAGGATTGCAGAACCGAAAGAATGCCGCCGATCGTATAATGCAGATCATGAAATAGGTTCCTGACACCTTTATTTTCTCCATTATTTTCTCTCCCTCTCGAAATAGTGGCCGGCTGCACATCGGAATCAGTGGCCGCGTTCCGTCGGAAGGGGTGGCCGACTTGCGTCGGAATCAGTGCCAGCTTGGCTCGGAATACGCACCCCGAACCTCCGCGATTCGCGAGGCAGCACAAGCCCTGTCACACGCTTATGCTAACGGGGTTTACCAGGGATCCCGTCAGCCAGGGATTACAAACGACTACCGGTACATTCTCATTCTCCTTTACGCAAAGAAGGCTGCATCAGCTTCATCACCGAACATTTGCAAACCCATCATCTTGCGCATATGCTACCCGTATGGCGAACGGAGGACAATCGACTTTGGCCAAGGCACGCATTTCAAAGAGCTATCAGTCCTGGTCTATGCTAGTGGATGAACAGGAACTCCGTCGCATTTGTGACGAGATGGAAACTTCTTTTAAGAAAATCAACCCAACTCCATGCCTTACTTTTCAAGTGCTACTTTCTGACAGCTTGACCTATAGCCCCAAGTCCATAGATGAACTACTTAAGGAAGAGAATTCGAGGAACAGAGCGATCACTGGCATCGAGATCACTGGTGGGGCTGTGGAGGCGCGCATCAGTGTTCGCATCGGGCTGGAAGCCCATGGGGGAAGCAGTGTTACAGTAGAAGGCGATGATAGGCAATGGGTTTATGTCACATTGTCCGCAATGGAGGACCGTATCAAGAGGTTAAGACAATGGCACCCCAAGAGCCGCGTGTGGGGGACTGGGGCTTTCATTGGGGGACTTGCTTGTCTGATCTGGGTGATGTTTCAAGCAACCGAGAAGTATCCTGCACAGTTGCTGGCCACTGCTCCCTAAGGCAACCAAACTCTCACAGGGCTTGGATTGCTAGTGCTTAATTGCGTAAGTTCACGATAGTATTTCTGAGTTGAGAGCCTTTGACTTCTCTCTTGCGCCAGACAAACGGTTTGGCTGTTGGTCCATAGGCGACCACAAACGCTTCGATGGCCTGGCGCAATTCCTCGATGGTTCGAAAGGTGGCACCCTTGAGCGCCTTTCGCGCCAGGATCCCAAACCAGATTTCCACCTGGTTGAGCCAACTGGCCGACGTCGGTGTGAAATGGAACACGACATTCGGGTGTGCCGCCAACCACGGATCATTCCTTTTGTGAATGCAATAATTGTCCAGGATCACGTGAATGTC
>SWDL01000003.1 GCA_005116795.1 Nitrospira sp.
GTCGGGTGGGCTGGTGGCGAACGCGCCGTCTCGTTCAAAGTTCAGGGCGACGCAGGACTATCGGGCGCTTCCGGGAGCCGCCATTAGTCGGTTCTCCTGCGCACCCGGGAAATATGTGAACGACTATTCTTACTGCGTCGCCTATTCGGATTCGACGCACTTTTTTGGCTACCACCGGACGGATCACAAGATCCTGAACCCCGGCGATAACGGCATCGATGTCTTGGAGGCGAGAACGCTCAAGCACGGCTGGGTGTTTGACTCCATGGATTTGACCGAGACTGAGAAGGTTGATGGTCGAGTGGACGGGGTGGATGGGTTCAGGAGCGGCTCGGACCGAGCGACGGTGAACGTTCGCTGGAGCACCGGCCGCCAAGGCACCATTTATTACCTGACGCGCCTGTTTATCAAGGGCCCGGCGGGCATCCCATTTTAGGCGCGCTGGCCGACCTGCCGGAAGAAGGCGAAGCTGGCCGATCCAAAGGAAGAGGTGATCATCATGCGACGGCACCGTGTTTTCTCCCCAGCCATCGGAGCCCTTTTGGGAATGGCTCTGTGCGCAAGCCACCCGCCGAAAGCTGGTGCAGATGGGCCGGTGATCGGGCAACTAGCCGCCGAGTGCACGATTCAAGATGCAAGGGGAACGTTCGCCAACACGGAGTCCCGTTACATGGTCACCGGCCGTTGCGTCGAGTTTCATGATCCCCCGGGCAAGCAGAACCCCGACGCCGTGTATGGATGGACGGCAAACGGAAGCTACCAACCAGGGAGCAGAGCCACATCAGAAACCTTTACGCTGGTCAACACCACCACACAATCGCCGGCAGGGGCGGGTGACCTCCACCATGCAATGCGAGACCGATCCCTGGCGGCTGGCGTCCGGCTCACCCTGTCGCTTCGTCGCACGAGAACCGTCTCGTGATCTCTCATCTGGTCACTCGTCCATCATCTACGACTATCTCTCGAAGTATGGTCGCGGCCTGCCGCTCTCCGTCTTTCTCAGTCCGGCACAGCGCAGTGCACTCAATCATCAGTACCAGATTGCGATGGCTGCCCGTCAGAAGCCGGGGGCCGGAGGCCCCGTCGTGTCAAGGCCACCTTCCCCCGTAGTCAGTCCTGCGCCTTCAGGAAGTGGTGCCCCAGTAGCGCTTGTGGAGCTGCTGAAGATCACCAAGCCCGCGGCGGGCAGCGTGGTCCTCCACGGCCAACTCGTGGTTCAGGCTCAGCCGCCGAGAGTCGGCGGGAGCCCGGTCACGGAACTGGAGTTCAAATGGGTTGATGCGCCGCCCAACCAGCCCTATGTCAACGCGTTCACGGTCGATACGGCGAAGCTCGTCCAGGGGCTGGCCATAGACCCCAAAGTCACGCGAATCCAAATGGGTCGCTGGCAAGTGCGGGCGCGCGTCAGCGGACGGGCGGTGCCAGGGCCTTGGAGCGAGCCCATGCCGTTTCAACTGGTGCTGACGCAGCCAACGCAGTCGATGCAGTCTCCACAGGCGAAGTCATCGATTCTTCAAAGCCCCAAGGAAGGAATTCAGCAGGGCACCGGCTTGATCCGCCTGCAAACGACGCCATCGCAGGGCCTCGGGGCTGGCACGAGCGTGATCCGTCCGCGGGGGGTCGAAGGTGGCGAGGGGCAGGAGTCGCCGGCG
>SWDL01000004.1 GCA_005116795.1 Nitrospira sp.
TAGCCCCAGCGATTGGAAATGCGATGCACGTGGATATCCACGCAGATGCCCGGCTTGCGATATCCGACCGTCACGACGAGGTTGGCTGTCTTGCGGCCGACGCCGTGGAGCGTCAGCAGCTCGTCGATGGAATCCGGCACCTTCCCGCCATAGACCTCCAGGAGGCGCCGCGAGATCTCGCGGAGCTGCTTGGCCTTTGTGCGGTAGAACCCGACGGGATAGATGGCCCGTTCGATGCGGCGCAGCGGGAGCCGGGCCATGGCCGCGGGTGTATCGGCCAGCGGAAACAGCCGGGTGGCGGCCTCCGCGGTCGTCTGGTCTTTGGTGCGGAGACTGAGGATGCAGGCGATGAGGATTCGAAAGGGATCGCGGGACTCGCGGGCGACGACGCCGAGGACCGGCTCCCGCCACCGGCGGACTTCCCCCCGCACCACTCGCATCACGCCATGAATGTCGGCGGCCTGCACAGCGGGAGACTCCCTTGGACGGGACTGGAGGCCGTTCGAGCTGAGGATGAACCCAGGCGACGAGAACTACTCGGGTCTGCGCTTGGCCAGCCACTTCTGACGGCGGCGTTGCGCTTCGCGCTGTTTGGCTTTCTTGCGGACGCTCGGCTTCTCATAGAAGCGCCGACGCTTCAACTCACGAAACAGCCCTTCACCGGCCAGCTTCTTCTTGGCGACTTTGAGCGCCTTCTCGACATTGTTGTTGAAAACTTTAATTTCCATGATCGCGGGCGCCCTATCCTTCCCTTCGTACCCTTCGTAACGAAAAACCCTCGGTGAGAAAACTCGCGGGAGTTTATCATAGGGCCTTATGTTCCTCAAGGATTCGTTTGATCTCCTCCACCTGCCTGGAGACCCGGCCGACAAACTCATGATTGTTCAATGTTTTCATATTGATCTCAACATTGGCCAGCCCCCCGGCGCCACAGGCCGTCGCCATGAGGATTCCTACCCTCAGATCGGAAGACACAGAGGGTTTGGTCCGGGCCTCGAGCCCCTTCAAGAGTCGGACGGTCTCGGAGGCCAAGGTCGCGGTGCGAAGCGGAACGTCGGTCGCTCGCTCAAGACTGGCCGTAATGGCCTCGGCGCGCACGGGATCGGTTTTCGGCATCCGGTAGGCCGCGAGCACCTTCTCGAAGGCATCGGCATCGGCTCGAATGAGCGAGCGGAACTCCTGGCCGATCGCATCCAGTCGAGTTTCTTCCGCTTCGAATGAGGGATCGCCTGGAGAGGCGCCCGGCGGCCCGGCCTTCCCCGCTGTCGACCGACTGACCCGACAGGCCATGAGGCCGAGAGCGGCAGCGAGGGATCCGGCCAAGGCAGCGACGCTCCCCCCACCCGGTGTCGGGGTGCCGGCGGCGACGGCGTCCAGAAAGCCGTGAAGCGTCTGGCGTGGAGCGTCAAGCGTCATCTTGCTCAAGGCCATCTCGATGCGGGTTTCGAGGACCTGGGTGGGATCAAATCGTTCGACCTTCAGAAAGTACTCTGAGGCTTGCAAGAGGGCCGCGTGGGGCACCAGACCGATAATCTCGCTGCCCGCGACTGTGGTCCCACGCTGTTCCGCTTCTTTTCTGACCGCCTCAAAAGCGACATGAATCGGCGTCACCTCGAAATTCGTCAGGTTCATGGAGACCTGCACCATCCCGCGGGTGGTGAGCGGAACCCCGAGCCCCTTCACGCAGGGTAGTCCGCCGCTCGAGAACCGGACGACCTTGGCAATGGCCTTGGCGATCTCCAGATTGTCGGTCGCGAGGTTGACGTTAAACGCAATCAAGGCGGGACGGGCGCCGACGATGGTGGCTCCGGCCGATGGATGGAGCTGTCCCGGGCCATAGTCGGGCGCCCAGGCGGGGTCCGCCGCCATCCTGCCAGCCAGCCCTTCGAGCCCGCCTTTTCGAATCGCCTCCAGGTTGGTTCGACTCTCGTGCGAGGCCGCTCGCTCATACAAGAAGACCGGAATGCCCAGCTCCCGGCCGATCCGCTCGCTGACTCGCTTGGCCAGTCCCACGCACTCCTCCATCGTCACCCCGCTGATTGGGATCAGCGGCACCACATCGGTCGCCCCGACCCGAGGATGCGCCCCTTGATGGACACGGAGATCGATCCACTCACGGGCGACTCGCGCGCAGCGGACGGCGGCCTCGCCGACCGCCTCCGGCTCACCGGCCAGCGTGACCACCGCCCGATGGTGGTCGGAATCCATCTCCTGATCGAGCACCAGAACCCCGGACACCGTCCGTGCAGCCGCCACAATGGCCGCCACCGTGTCGGGATTCCGACCCTCACTGAAATTCGGCACGCACTCCACGATCTTCTGCATTAGATTAACCTCTTCGCGAGAAAAGCGAGACGAGCGGGACTGGCGAGAAACGTTGGGCGGAATGCTCGTCTCGCCTTTCCCGCTCGTCGCGCTTTTCGCGCATTTCTCGCCTTTCGCGCCTATCTCGCCACTCAGCGCTTCAGATACACGACCCGCCCCTTCTTGATGACGCCCCAGCAATGATTCATGCCGAAGTAGTAGGGAATTTCGCGATAGTCGGTGAGGTCCATGATCGCCACATCCGCCTGCTTGCCCAGCTCCAGCGAACCAGACACATGGCCGCGATCGAGGGCATAGGCCCCGTTGATCGTGGCCGCCGTCACGGCCTCGGCCGGGGTCATGCGCATCTGCGAGCAGGCCAACGACAGGATCATCTGCATGTTCGGGGTCGGGGAGCTGCCGGGGTTGAAGTTGGTGGCCAGGGCGACGGGGACCTGCCCGTCGATCAATCGCCGGGCCGGGGCGAACGCGCCGGACGCCAGATGCAACACGGAGCCGGGCAGCAGCGTGGCGATTATCTGCGACGTGGCCAGCGCCCGGATATCCGACGCGGACAGCCGATCCACATGGTCGGCAGAGACGGCGCCCAGTCCGGCCGCGAGGGTGGCCGCCCCGGTTCTGGTGAGCTGCTCGGCATGGACCTTGAGCTTCAGGCCTGACTCCAGGGCGGTGGACAGGATGCGCCGGGTATCGGCCAGCGAAAAAAATCCCCGGTCACAGAACACGTCCACGAATTCGGCTAAGCCCGTCCTCACCACCGACGGAATGAGCCGCAGTCGGAACTCCGTCGTATAGGCAGCCGGACGTGTCCGATACCGCGCCGGGACGGCGTGCGCCAGCAGGGTCGGGACGACCTCGATCGGACTGGTGATCGCGGCGGTCCGGATGGCCCGGAGCATCTTCAACTCTTGATCCACCTCCAGCCCGTAGCCGCTTTTCACCTCCACAGTCGTCGTGCCATGACGCATAAACTGAGGCAGAGTCTCCGTGAGTCGCCGGGCCAGCATGGCCTCCGTCATCCCTCGCAGCCGTCGCGCGCTTGCCTGGATGCCGCCGCCGGCCTTGGCAATCTGCTCATAGGTCCGTCCCTGAATCCGCATGACATAGTCATCCACGCGCGAGGCGGGATAGAGCGCATGGGTATGGGAGTCCACAAAACCAGGCAAGACGACCCGCCCCTGCGCATCGAGGACCTCGGCCCGGCGAGCCTCCGGCCGTCGGCGGACAGCCCCCTGAGGCCCCGCCGCGAGAATATCCCTCTCTTGTATGAGGACGGCGCCGTGCCTGATGAGACCGAGATCGCCCATCTCGGCCCCACGTCTCGGCCGACGGGGCCCTTTCAGCGTCAGGAGCTGTCCGCAATTGAGGACAAGCAGATAGGGCGTCGGCGACTTGGAAGGCACGTCACGTTCTCTGTGTGGTGATGGGAACGGCCAGGGCGGAGAGGCACGATACACAGCGCGACGACCGGCACAGGCCTACGGTATCGGTGAGACGGGACCGGCGTCAAGCAGAATGGACATTGTCGCCGGCAGACGTCAGGCTTCTCCTTCCGCGGCGGAGTACCGGACGATCTCGATCTTGGAGAGCGTGGCCAGCAAGCGCACCGCATTGGGGACGATCGTCTGGATGGGCACATAGAGGAGCGCCCGGCGAGCCTTCGCCCGCATCATGAGTTTCCGCACGTCGCTCACATCGTTGAGCCCCAACTCGCGCGATTCCCTGGAGAACACCGCCACCCGTTCACAGGGGGATTCGAGCAGGAGGCCGCGTTGTCGCCCGCTGAGCGCATCAATGATCGGCTCAAGTCTGGACCCATCGCCCCGGCCGCTTCCCTGTCCGGCCAGCCGAGAGACGGCCTCATCAAACACGAGAGCATTCATACCCATACCACACCTCCTTTGGGAGTCGAAGGGCACCCGCACCTACACAGTGAAGTGGGGAAGAATCATCTGGGATGGACTGCGGAAGGGACATCGAGGCGTCGATTCCCTCTCGATAGAAAACTCGACAAGCCGAGTGTCAATTGAACTCCAGATAGCGGGGTCAGTCAAGAAAAATCTACTGGAAAAATCTACTAGTTGTGGCGGTTGTTTATGTGATGATGTTATCTGGCTGGCTTTTCGTCGGGGCTATCCGATCGACTTCCTCACGAAGGCCTTATAGACGCGCTTGGCGCCGTTGGCATCCTCTTCCATTCCGACCATTTCATGCCCTGTCGTTTGGCACCAGGCCGGCATGTCTTTCTTGATGCCTTCATCATCCGAAATGACCTCGAGCACCTGCCCGGCCAAAAGCTCCTTGATCTTCTTCGAGGTCATGATGATGGGCATCGGGCAGAAGTACCCAAGCGTATCGAGCTTGACATCGGATTGAATCATAGAAAACCTGCGTCTATCGCGTCTGTTGCGTCGTTGTGTCAATGGCGTCGAGAATACCGGGCTCCTTTGCGACGACGCTAGGACGCAGGACGCAACGACTCGTTTCAGATGAACAAATTCACGCTGCCCTGTCTGGCTTCATTGAGGTAGGTCGAGACGCCGGCGAGTTGATCAATCCCGCCGATGAGCTGGTCTTTGGTCACGCCAAGAAGCCCCATGGTCGTCGTGCAGGCGATCATCCGGACTCCCAAGTCTTGAGCCATTTCCATAAGTTCTGGGATCCCCGGCATTTTATTTTGTGCCATGACTTTCTTCATCATCCAGGCGCCCAGTCCTCCGAAATTGAAGCGGGACAGGGGCAGGCTCCCGGCCCCGCCGCGATTCAGCTTGCCGAACATCCGTCGCATCCAATCTTTGGCACTGGTCGCCGCACCCGGCTGCCTGAGCGCGTTCAACCCCCAGAAGGTAAAGAACATCGTGACCGGCATCCCCATGGCGGCCGCACCCGTCGCGATGATGAAGGCGGCCATGACCCGGTCCATGTCGCCGCTCAACACGACGATCGTCACCCGTTCCGGTTTTGATGCGCGCAATCCCGCCAGCGCAGCGGAAGGTTCCAATTGGGCGGTCGTCATAGTGTCACCTCGCGTGTCTGCGGTCGGAGGTTAGAGGCAATGGTTCACTATATTCTGCCGTACTTTTGGCTGTCAAGGCGGGGCCGAACGGATGTTTGAGGTGTGGCGAATCTCTTGTCTCACGCCTCCGTCTTGGCATCACCCAGAAGTCCGATGGCTCGGCGGAGCTGCGTTCTAGTCCCGAGGAGGACAATGATATCGCCCACATCCAATTGGGTCGAGGCTGACGGGTTCGATTCCGTGACACCCGCTCGGGTCCAGGCGATGATGGAAGCGCCGGTTCGCGGACGAATCGACAACTGCTCGATGCTTTTCCCTAAGGCCGGCGAGTCGGCCTCGACACGCCACGTTTCCACCTCGACATCCGACAACGTCCCTCCCCGGAGGTGATGGGCCAGCTCCGGAAGGGAGCCGCGCCGCAGCAGGGCATAGCCCTCGCGTCGCACCTGCTCGGCCTTTTGCAAGATAAACTCCTGCGGCAGGCGATAGGTGCGGAGCACCAGGGTAAAAATCTCGATCGACGTTTCAAATTCCTCCGGAACGACCTCGTCGGCGCCGAGCTGATGCAGCTCCTCCAGCTCTCGCAGATAGCGCGTGCGCACCACGATGTGCAAGGCAGGATTGAGGGTCTTCGCGATCTGCACCGCCCGCCTCGCGGAAAACGGATCGGAGATGGCCAGCACAAACACGCGCGCCTCTTCGATGCGGACGTGGCGGAGCACGCTGGGGTTCGTCGCATCTCCGTAGTAGATCGGCACGCCGCTTTGAGAGGCTTGGCGGACTCCTTCGCCGTCCAGATCCAACACCACGAAGGGGATCTCCGTGTCTTGCAACACCCGAGAGAGATTCTGCCCGTTCAGGCCATAGCCCACGACCACGACATGGTCCTTGATCTTCAGGTGACGCCCGACGGTCTCACCCAGGTGCGCCGTCGCGTGACCGGGGAGCCAATGACGAAGGCGCTGCAGCGCTTCCGTGCGTCTGGCGAGTTTGGGGGCCCACTGCATGAGAAAGGGCGTGATGCCCATCGTAAGGACCGCCACCGCGAGAAAGACCTGATAGAACTCATCCGTCAGGAGGCGGTGCGCCAGGCCTTCCTGCGCCAGAATGAAGCCGAACTCCCCGACCTGCGCCAGCGCGAATCCGGCCAGGATGGCGGCGCGCAGAGGGTATCCCATCGCGATCATCGAGGCAGCCCCCGTGACGAACTTACCCAGGAGCACCGCCGCGACGGCGGCGAAAATCAAGATCGGATACGCGAAGAGAATCCGGACATCCAGCAGCATGCCGATGTGCGGCTCGTGCTGGCGTTGCCGCCAGGAGCATTTCGGCCGCCACCCAAAGTGCGCTCCGCGTTGGTCACCGTCCGATTTCATCCCGCGGCACCGGCCCCGCTCGACCAGCCACTCTTCGAGCGGCTGGTCCAGTCCGTGTTCATGCGCCGGCGGAAGACGCTGTCGAACGCGTTGCTCGCATTCTCCGAATCTGCGCGGCTGGCTCCGGCAGATGCCCTGGCGCGAGCGTCCATCGACGGCCGCCGCCGCCCTGAAACGCTCGGCATTGCGGAACTGGCTCGCCTCGCAGACGTCTACGCGACCGTTTCCCCAGCCCCTGGCCCCTAACCTCCAGCCTCCGGTTTCCAGCCTCTAGGCCCGGTCCGCTGGCTGTGCTATAGTTTTCGCCGTAAGTCGTTCATCCCGCCTCGTTTACCTCAGGCGCACCCAGCGGCCTGAACGTGCCGCGACTCGCGGCCTCTCGCGCCTCGGCCCCTCCTCCCGGAGCGGCACGGCGAGGGTGTCTGTCGTCTGACGTCAAGAATGCTTGAAATCGTTCCGCTCGGCGGGCTCGGTGAGTTCGGCATGAACATGCTCGCGCTCTCGTACGCAGACACCACCATCGTCGTCGACGCCGGCGTCATGTTCCCCGACCCTGAGCAACTGGGCGTGGATCGGATCATTCCCGATCTCACCTACCTGCAGCAGAA
>SWDL01000005.1 GCA_005116795.1 Nitrospira sp.
CGTACCGCGCGATCATCGTCGGAGCTGGGACGATGCCTTCATAGCCCCAAATCTCCTGGGTGGGGAGACCGGGGTGGAAACTGTGCTGGCCCGGCTTGATGTCGATCTGATAGAGCTCGTTGAGCGGGCCGGGGTCGCTGCCGAAGCCGAGATCCAGATCGTGTTCCGACGGATTGACGGGAGGAATCAGACTCTGGACCTGTGGCAGGATCGGCGGGATCGGCAGGGCCTCGACCCAGGGCGTCGTCGCCGGACTCGGCCCGGGCAATCCTTCCGCCAGCGGCATCGGATCCGCTCCCGGTTGAGGCGGCGGGAGGACCGGACAGGACGGGAACTGCTGCGAGGACGCGGACCGGAGCAGGCTCAACCCCGCCAGACCGGCGCCTCCGGTCACAAGACTCCATTTCATGAAATCGCGACGTGAACTCATAGCGGTGACTCCTTACTCGACATGAAAGGTGGCTCACTCACCGTAACTCGACCCTGCTCGTTCGGCTGCTGTTCATGGCCTGCCTCAACAACTGGTCACGTTCAGGTGAAATTCTTTTCTCATGGCGGCGCAAGGGGTATCTATCCCACGAAAGCGGGGTGAGCCTCGGCTATCGGGCACGAAGTGGCAACAACGACCACCAACGGCACGAACGAGCAAGGGGAGAGGACACCCCCCTCGAAAGAGTTGCGTAAGAGCCAGTTACGGCGCCGCGTCCAACCGTACCTTCGGCTGGGTGGGTCGAGCGGGACGCGACGCTGGGACTCTAAGGGGCGAGGCGGCATTCACTCAAAATGGACGGGGCCGGATTCCCTGTGGAATCCGGCCCCGTCTGTGCGACGATCTCGGAGGGGACTGGCTCCGCCGTCTTCGGCGGTGCCTGTCCCCGTCACTTGCGCCGTCTTCGGCGGCGCCGGTCCCCGTCACTTGCGTCTTAGGCCTTCACGGCCATGAGCTGCTTGCGGCGCCAGTAGCCCAGGCCGGCCAGCCCTGAGGCGAGCAGCACGACCGAGGACGGCTCCGGCACCGCGCTCCCGCCGATCAGCTTCACGTTGTCGATCAGCAATCCGGAGTCAACGGAGGCATCGCCCACGTCCAGCACCCCGAAGGCCAGGGTGTAGAGGCCCGTGGTCGGCAGCGTCAGGGAGACCAGGTTGTAGCCGGTCTCACTCAAGAAGCTGCCGGCGGATGGAATGAGCGGCGAGAACGTATCGCCTATGAGGTCGATCGGCGAGGAGACGTTCGTCAATGCGTAGAACCCGTAGTCGTTGAAATCAATGTCGAAGAGCGCTTCGTTCGTCAGGAAGTTCCAGTGGAAGCTCAGGATCTCGCCGGCCGCCGCCGAGAACGTTTGGGTCATCAAGGATCCCTCAGTGGTGAAGTTCAGGCTGAACGCGTCCAAGGTCCCGCTCGTGAGACCCAGGATCGACTCCATGCTGCCGGACGTGATCGGGGAGCTGCCGGGGGCGCCGCTACCCGTGGAGAGCAAGGCCTGATAGGCGCCTTCGATCGGCGCCACGCCGAACGTGCCGTCCTCTCTGGTCACGTTCGATCCATAGGTACTCCAACCCGTGAGGGCCGGCGCGTCCTCGAAGCCCGGATTCGTGATGGCCGCCTGGACGGGGGCGACCGTGACACCGACCGTTGAGAGGGCCGAGACCAAAAGCCCAAGAGCCAGACCTTGGCAACCCCTGCGAAGTGTTGAATAACGCATGTTGACTACCTCCTCTGTAGATTTGGTTGGTAATGGGCTTTTGTGCGCCCGTTGTCATGGTCACTTTCTCATGGATGTCTTAGGCCGACAATTCCATGAAAGCGTACGAACCCCTACGAAAGTGACCGACACCAACCCGTCGGAACGACACGAGTGGGCGACTCTGATGTCGCCGGAGGAGGCAACGGAGCCTTGCGGTATCAACCTGCGTCGAATGGAAGGCGAGTGAGTCTTTGGGAAAGGACGACCACGATCGGATCGCAACTAACCATTAACCTAACCAGGCGTGCCTCGATCGAGGTCGGACAGCCGCTTGCGGGCGTCTTCGAATCCTTCAAAATCCTGTTGCAGCGAGAGCGCGTTCCGAAAGGCGGCTTTTGCCTTCTCGGGGCTCTCTTGCTCCGCGTACACCAGCCCCAGATGGTACTGAATCACCGGGTCCTTGGGATCGAGCTCGACGGCCTTTCTGAACTGCGCCGCGGCTCTGGTCAGCTCTCCGCGCGCCCGATAGACCCAGCCCAGCGTGTCATGATACCCCGCATTCTTTGGCTGAAGGTCGATCGCCTTCCGGCCCCACTCCACGGCGTCGTCGAGGTCCTGGTTTCGCTCCACGGCCATCCAGGCCAAATTGTTCCAGGCGTCGGCCGCCTTCGGATTCCCTGTGAGCGCCTGTTGAAACAGCTCCTCCGCTTGTGCCCAGCGACGCTGCCGGAGAGAGGCGATCCCCAGTTTGATTTGCAGCGCCGAGGACTTCGGCGCGAGCGCTAAGGCCGCCGAATAGCCGGTCTGGGCCATGCCGTACAGGCCTTGGGCCAGGTAGATGTCGGCTCGCCCCGTCATGGCCGGGACGAATTTCTGGTTCACGGTCAAGGCCGCATCAAAGGCCTTGACCGCGTCGGCATACTTTTTCCGGCGACCGTACAATTGTCCGAGCTCGTGCCAGAGCGTGGGGTCTTTGGGGCTGAGTTTGGCGGCCTGGTTGAAGTGCTCGGTGGCCTCGGCGGACTGTCCTGCCTCCTCCAGACAGAGGCCGACCCCCACATGCGCTTGCGCGTGGTTGGGGGCGAGCGTCAGCACCGCCCGGTAATTCACCAGCGCCTCCTCGCAATTGTGCTTCGAGAGCCTCTGCACATCGGCCCGCGCCAGGACGGCGGGAACGAACTTGGGGTCGGCTTTGACGGCCTCGTCAAAGGCGGCCAGGGCCTCAGTAGGTTTCCCTTCCGTGACGTAGAGACGGCCTTCGGAAAAACTCGGCATGTGATTCGACGGTGTCAGGCGCCTGGCTTGTTGAAACGCCTTGTGGGCTTCGGCCTGCCGGCCGACGTGTTCGAGCTGGAGCGCGAGCGCATAGTGCGCCTGCCACCACGTGGGATTTGAGGCGACGGCTGCGCGATACGCGTCGATGGCTCCCTGTGGTTGTTTGAGCGCCGTGGCGCGGACCGTTCCCAGATCCATCTGCGCGTCCGTGAACCGGGGGTCGAGGGAGACGGCCCGCGCGAACGCCGCCTCGGCCTTCGCGTAGTCCTTCATCTCCACGAGATAGCGCCCCCAGGCCCGGTGGACCCGGGCATTCTCAGGAGCGAGAGACAGGGCTTGCTTGAGGTGCTTTTCGGCGTTCGCGGGCTGCTTCTTCCTGAACGCCAGCTCGGCCAATCCGAGGTAGGCCTCGACGTGCTTGGGGTCCAGTCGGATGCTCTGTTCAAAAGCCTGCGCGGCTTTGCTCAGATCTCCCGTCGCCGCATCTGCGAGCCCCCTGTGGTAGGCCTCGGACGAGGGTGTGACGGCGACCGGAGACATGCCGGTGGTATCGGCCTGCGCCACGGTCGCCTCGCTTGCGAGGCTCACACAGAGACAGGCCCCCATCAGAAGAGCGACGGCTCGCGCGGGGCTGCAGACATTCATGTTCACTACCCGTCCTTCCTTTTTTGAGGAGTGAGTTCAGCCGGTCATCCGATCACGACGGCCTCGGAGGCGTTCGATCTTGTCCGCTGTGATCCCCTGCGCGATCCGTTGCGCACACAAGAGACACGGCTTTGTAGTGACTTATCGGAGAGGAAGGAGCCCCACTTAACCGGAACAGCGGGGAGACCTTCCTCCCGGTCCTTGCTGAGCCCAAGAACAGAGATAGGAATTGAAAAAGATCTGTAACAGCTCAGGTGTGCAGGTTGAAGGCTGAAGGCTGAAGGTTGAACACCTGAGTAGTTACTCAGCGGGAAGCGGGAATCCAGGAAGGAACTGGATTCCGGGTCAAGCCCGGAATAACAAACAGGACAGGACTTATGTCGTTATGTCTGGTTGAACCTCACGCGTCTCCGCGTGAGGTTCCATCACAACCGCGCGCGCTCGATCACATCGGGTCAGTCTGCTTCTTCCGCATCCGCCAGGCCGCCAGGGCGCTAAGGCCCGTGCCGAACAACACCACCGTCCCCGGCTCAGGGACCGTCGCCTCCCCAAGTTCGCCCGTCAAGGTCAGGATGGCTGAGAAATCGCCGGCAAGCCCGATGTAGTTCCCAAATGGGGAACAGCCCCCAATACACGATTCCAAAATATCCCCGGGGGTTCTATCCCAAATCGCACCGTACAAGAAGCCATTATTGCTGAGCAAGGATGCCAGAATGCCGGCTGCATTGGCATTGAACTCATAGGGGTTGCTGACCGAGTTTGTGACCTCGAGCACGCCGTCACCGTTAAAGTCGTTCAACTTCACCCCGGTGTGATAATAAGAGGAGGGTCCATCACCGAGCAGCAGTCTCAAGTTATTCCGATCAAAGTCATTGACCCCGGTGTCCCCATCCGTCATCGTCATGGTCAGGCTGATGGAGGTAATTGAACTCAAGACCATGCCTTGCCCTTGATACATGGTCAGATAGGAACTGAAATTCCAAGGACTGCTCGTAATGGGCGCCGGCGGGGAGTTGGTCAAGGGCGCGTTCTGTGGACCGGACTGCGGTACGCCGAAGCCGCTCTGCTGCGCGGTGTCAGCGATCGTGTACGTTGCGGCTCCCGCGCTCGATGCCCACAAGGACAGGGCCAAGCCCATCCCGAGGGCCACTCCTGTGAATGTGCTCTTCCCTGCCAGACGCATATATCACCTCCCTTCGAATCCGTGGCCCGATCCCGTGGTACTTCAGTTTCCCCTCACAGGAGAAGCAGATCTCATACCACATCCACAGATCTTGGAGACTTCCGATGACACACAGGATTTCCTTATGAAATCCATTGCGTTCGGCGATCAGGGAGGAGAGCCGACGGATAGGGGAGAGCTTCCCCTTCTAGGGGATGACGTTGTCAAGATTCGTGACAGCCGGCGAGGGATTTCTTGATCGGCCTCATACCAACAAGCATGAAGATAGCCCAGCGCATCTTATCAAGGTTTCTTCAGGTACAACGACGATCATGCGCGTGAGTGACAAGACGATGGACACCGCCCCATCCACGTACATCCTGACCGCTCCCCTCCCTACTCGCCCTGAATCGGCACGTAGAGGTGGGTGCTCTGGCGGGCGATGAGCAGGACGGTGAGTTCTTTCGACTTGAGGGATTCGACCAGGCCTTGGTAGGCGGCCATATTCGGCACGGATTGCCGGTTCACTTCAAGGATCAGGTCTCCCACCATCATGCCCGCGGCCTCCGCGAGACTGCCTTCTTCCACGTTTTCCACCACCACCCCGGTCGTGGTCCCCAGCCCCAACTGTCGAGCCAGCGCGGGCGTCATGTCATCCACGACCAGCCCGGCCAACGGATGCTCGACGGCCATGGCCCGGGCCATCGGCGACACGCGGCGCGGACGCTCACGCGGCGCCTCCTGCACCGTGAGATCTAAGGGGACCGGCCGGCCGGCCCGGATCACCTCCACTCGGTGCTTGCTGCCGATCGGCGCGGCCGCGACCTGATTGCGGAGACGCCCGGAATCCACGACGTCCTTGCCGTCGAACTTCACCACCACGTCGCCGCGACGCAACCCGGCCCGCTCGGCGGATCCCTTTTGTTGCAGGTCGGTGATAATGGCGCCCTTCGCATCCGGCAATTTGAAGAGCTTCATGAGCGGGGGCGACACATCTTGCGTGGAGGCGCCCAGAAATCCCCGGACCACACGCCCCGTCTTGAGCAAACTCTCCATCGCCGCGCGGGCCATGTTGCTGGGAATCGCAAACCCCACGCCCACGCTCCCGCCTGTGGTGCTGGCGATGGCCGTGTTGATGCCGATCAGCCGGCCGTGCGTGTCGAGAAGCGGGCCGCCGGAGTTTCCCGGATTGATCGCCGCATCGGTC
Source organism: Nitrospira sp. (assembly GCA_005116795.1). Classification (GTDB taxonomy): domain Bacteria; phylum Nitrospirota; class Nitrospiria; order Nitrospirales; family Nitrospiraceae; genus RSF151. Next base: position 5,975 of record SWDL01000005.1, read on the forward strand.
TGGATGAAGAACTGGTAATCGCTGATCCCCACCTGTGTCCGCGCCAA
>SWDL01000006.1 GCA_005116795.1 Nitrospira sp.
GCAGGTGACGGTCTTCTTGGATCGCGATCGCATGCTGGCCCGCAGCATCTCGACCCATGACATCGTGGAAGCGGTGAACGCCCAGAGCCTCTTGCTCCCTGCCGGAAACGTGAAGATCGGTGAGCTCGATTACAACGTCTATACCAACTCGATGATCAAAGTCGTCGACCAAATGAACGACATCCCCGTCAAGATGGTCAACGGCGTCCCGGTGTTCCTCCGAGACGTCGCCAAGGCGGCGGATTCGACCATCATCCAGACCAACGTGGTGCGGATCAACGGCCATCGAGCCGTCTACCTGCCGATCATGAAACAGGCCGGCGCCAACGCGATCCGGGTCATCGATGGCGTGAAGGACGCCCTGACCAAGCTGATCGGGCTTCCTGAAGACCTCTCCGTCGCACTGATCTTCGACCAGTCGATCTATATCCGCCAGGCGATCCGGACCATCGAACACGAAAGCCTGTTGGGGGGTGGCTTGGCCTGCCTGATGGTGTGGCTCTTTCTGGGAAGCTTTCGCTCCACCGTGAGAATCCTCCTGTCGATCCCCCTGTCGCTCTGTGCCGCCTTCGTCGGGCTGTATTTTACGGGCCAGACGATCAACATCATGACCTTGGGAGGATTGGCCTTGACCGTCGGGCGGCTCGTGGACAACGCCATCGTGGTCGTGGAGAACACCCACCGCCACATGGCCATGGGGAAAACGTCGATGCAAGCCGCCGAGGACGCCGTCAAGGAAGTGGCCCTCCCGATGTTCATCATTACGATCACCGTCTTTCTCGTGTTTCTCCCCATCGCGTTCTTCACCGGCATCATTAAGTTCCTCTTCGTCCCGTTGGCCTTGGCCGTCGCCTACGCCATGCTCGCCTCATTCATCGAATCCCTGACCGTCGCGCCTGTGGCCATGGAACGGCTGCTCCGCCGCCGGCACGGCGAGCGCCGCACCGAGGGACGCTTCACCGTGCTCTGGAACCGGCTGAACCTCTTCGATCCCTTCGTCGAGGGCTATGTCAGGGTCCTCCGTTGGTGCCTGTCCCATAAGGCGATGGTGGTGGTGGTCGTGGCGGTCATCTTCGTCGGATCGCTCGCGATGGCCCCGCGCCTGGCCACGGAGTTTTTCCCCAAGGTCGATACCGGCCAATTCATCCTCAACCTCGCGGCGCCGGAAGGGACCAGGGTGGAAAAAACAGAAGCGATCGTGGCCCAGATCGAGCAACTCCTCCGCAAGGAGATTCCCCCCTCGGATCTGGATCAGATCGTGGCCAACATCGGATTACCGCACGGGTGGATGGTGCTCTACACTCCGATCAACGGCCCGCATCAGGCCTTTCTGCTGGTCAATCTGGCCAAGGACCACCGGCTTCGCACCGACGCGGTGATCGCGCAGCTTCGAGACCGCCTGGCCCAGGAATTCCCAGGTTTGAAGTTCTCCTTTCAGACGGGCGGGATCGTGAGCGACGTGCTGAATTTCGGTCTCCCGGCGCCCATCGATATCAAGGTCAGCGGCCCCAAGCTCGCCGACGTGGCGGAGACGACCGGCCGGATTCGGGACCTGGTAGCCCGCATTCCCGGCACGACGGAAGTCCAGATACGACAAGGCATGGACTACCCGGAGCTCCACCTGGATGTGCAGCGGACAAAAGCCGCTTACTTGGGGCTCAATGAACAGCATGTGGTGATGGATCTGATCACGGGGCTGAGTTCCAACATCACCTTGAACCCCGGCTATTGGATCGATCCCAAATCCAACAATGCCTACTTCGTCGCCGTGCAGTACCCCGAACAGGCGCTCCTCCACTTTGAAGACTTCTTGAACACTCCGCTCACGGGAGGGCGGGTTGACCAGCCTTCCGCCGCCACGGCCGTCAACCCGACCGGCCGAGGCGGCGCCATGGCCCTGTATCAGACGCCGTTTCCAGAGGGCCCGACTCTCCCCCAGGTCGGGACGGAGCGCCGGGCGCCGGTCATGCTCAGAGACCTCGTCGACGTCACCAGGAAAAGCGGCCCGGAGACGGTCGACCACTACAATCTGCAGCGCACGATGGATGTCCTGGTCGGCGTGCCCGGCAATGACCTTGGCCGGGTGGCCGGCAAGATTCAGGAGCAACTTGCGGACTTCAAGCTCCCCAAAGATATCATCGTGACGCTCAAGGGGGAAGCCGACAGCATGTGGAGCGCGTTCAGGGGCTTCGGGGGCACGCTTCCGCTGGCGATGGCGCTCATCTACTTGGTCATGGTGGGGCTCTTTCGCTCCTGGCTGGATCCCTTCATCATCATGTTCGCGGTGCCGCTCGGACTGATCGGAGTGATCTGGACGCTGCTGCTCACCCACACTTCCGTCAACGTCGAATCGCTGATCGGGACGCTGATGATGATCGGCATCGTGGTCTCGAACAGCGTGCTGCTGGTCGACTTTGCGAACCGCCGGCTGCGGGAAGGGTGGTCGATCGAGGAAGCGGTCGTGGACGCCGGTCGCGTGCGGATGCGCCCGATCCTCATGACATCGCTCGCCACCATCATGGGACTGCTCCCGATGGCGGTGGGGGTCGGCGAGGGCAGTGAAACCAATATGCCCCTGGCCAAAGCGGTGATCGGCGGACTACTGGTCTCGACCTTCATGACCCTGCTCTTCGTCCCCGTCTTACACGTCATCGCAAGAACCCGCTCCGGCGATTCAGGCGATCCGACCATCCTCGATGCTTCCCAGGCAGGAGGGGGACGATGAGTAGCCGAGTGAAGATGATGCTGATGCTGATCGGAGCCGCGACCTTGGCCGTTGCCTTGGCATGGATCATTGCGGCGGTGAAGGGAGCCGCGCCTAACGCCACGAGTTCCGAACTCGAACAGAAGGTCCCGCGATCCGACGCCAAGGCTTTGCCGCCTTGGCCTGTCCAAGTGCTGAAACCGCAGCGGCGGGATATCACCTTCACCATCACCCTTCCCGCCAATGTTTCCCCTTGGCGGCAGGCGACCCTCTACGCGAAGGTCCCGGGATACTTGAAATGGATGGGATTCGACAAAGGCGACGCGGTCAAGCAGGGCCAATTGCTCGCGGTGATCGATGCCCCGGAGGTCGACCAGCAGTACCGCCAGGCCGAGGCGGATTTCAAGATCAAGCAGCTCACCTACCAACGCCTGGTCAACGTGTGGAAAGAGAACCCGGACGTGATCGCCAAGCAGGACGTCGACGTGGCCGAAGCCGAAGCCGACGCGGCGAAACATGCGACGGAACGATATCGGATTCTCCAGGACTACACGAAGGTGCCCGCCCCGTTTTCCGGCGTCATCACGGCCCGCTTTGCGGATCCCGGCACGCTGATTCAGGCCGCCACGGGCTCGGTCACGCAAACCGTGCCCCTGTACACGCTGATGGACCTCGATACCGTCCGCGTCTACGCGAGCGTTCCTCAAGAAGTGGCCCTCCTGGCCAAGCCCGGGGTCTCCTCGGTCCTCACGGTAAGAGAAATGCCGGGCAAGTCCTTCAAAGGATCCATTGCGCGCACGACCGAAGCCTTGGACCCCGCGACCCGCACCCTGCTGATCGAGATCGACATGCCGAATACCGAGCGTCAACTTCAACCAGGCATGTTCGTCAATGCCACCCTTTCCCTTCGGCAGCATCCGAATGCGCTGGTGATTCCGCCCGTCGCCATCGTGAACAGCGGGTCCGACAAAGGCAAATCCGTGTTTGTCGTCGAGGAAGGGAAGGCCCGCCGCGTCCCGATCAAGACCGATATCGACGACGGGGTGTGGGTCGAGGTCACGGAGGGCCTCAGCGACCAGCACGACGTCGTCGTCGTCGGCAAGACCGGTCTCTCGGAAGGCCAGGTCGTGAAAGTCTCGGAGTACAATCTTCCTGCGGGGAAGCCATCGAGCCAGCGCTATTGAT
>SWDL01000158.1 GCA_005116795.1 Nitrospira sp.
CTGATAGGAGAGAAAACTCGGAATTGCAATCGCCGCAAGAATACCGATGATCGCCACCACGATCATCAACTCGATCAACGTAAAACCCTGTTGCTTCCGCATTGCCTTCAACATATCGCTTCCTCCTTGGTACGTGTGAACTGAACCGACCCCGCCCCACTGACCTGCCTGCCCTTGCTTCCTGTCTGCTTTCGCCTACAAGCTCCAGCCTGATAAGCAGGTTCCATGCCGACTTGTATTCTCAGGCCATCTATTACTTTTCGCAAGCAATTCGACGACTTAGCAATCATTCCGTACACGTATCAGCCCTCTTCATCCTGGCGGTCAGCATTTTACGTCAGCGACTGCCGTGAATTGACCTTGGGAATCAGGCAGGAAAAAAGACAAGGGTTCATGGTTAATGATCGGAAGCAACTCTTCGGCATTAACCATTTGACCCTAGCCCATCAACCATTGGCTTCTTAGAAAATGGGGGCCGGCTCCGGCGGTGAGGGAGAGCGCGCTAGCCACTGACGTCGTTCGTGTCGGGATTCTGCAGATTCTGTTTGAGATCGTTCACGTGCCACTGGTCGAGGGTTGGGTCATTGTCCAGATCCGCCGTCGCGGTGGCTGTAAACCCCGCGCTGCCGGACACGGTATTCGCGGCGGACGTGACGACCGAATTCTCCCCCGTGACCGTCCCAAAGCCGGCTGGAACAAAGTCTGCTCCGACGATGTTTGCCGAACCCGCATTCCCCCCGACGGCCGGGCTCCGATAGCTGTACCGGTTCGCAGAGCCGGCCAACCCGAACCCAGTCTCGCTGAATGATCCGAATCGAGTGTTCTCTCCGAAAAAGGAGATTTCTGAGACAAAGATCCCTCCGAGATTCGTTCGGGCTTCAGCCGTCCGAGACTGAGCTCGATAGCGCAAGTAGTTCGGAAGGGCCAGCGCCGCCATGATGCTGATGACGGCCACGACGATCATCAACTCAATCAGGGTAAAGCCGCATTGTCTGTGCATCCGTTTCATGGCGTCCCCTCCCCGTGACCCTTCACTGTTGAGACGTGTACGCACTGGCCCTCGCGCACAAGGGCAGGACAGGAAAAAGCAGTTTTCGTGCCGATCGACGAATGGAGACCAATCAGCGCCAGAGGGCGGCGCCCGAGAGCAAGCGTAACAAACTAGATGAGGACCGGAACTGCTCAAAAGCAGGAGTGGACGAGAATTGCCGCCGGTGGCCGTTCTGTGGCACGAAGCAGAGGACAGGAATCGAAGGCCACAGTCGAGGAAGAGCGGGTTACTGCACGGTCAGAGGAGCGGAGGAGGATTGGGACACCTTGCGCTTGGCCTGACGGATCCGCTCTTCCTGGGTGGGATCCCCAAGCCCACGCTCACGATAGCGATCGATGAGTTTGGCATTGGAGGGGTCCAGCTCAAGGGACTTCAGCCAGGCTTCTTTCGCTTCAGGGAACTGATTCTGACCGAAATAGATCTCTCCGAGGTGCTCGAAAATCACCGGGTCATCGCCGACGAGCGAAATCGCCTTCTTGATCTCGGTGAGCGCTTCATCCAACCGACCCTGCTTGAAGAACGCCCAGGCCAGACTGTCGATGTAGTACCCGTTGTTCGGCTTCAGCGTCACGGCCCGCGTGGTGAGCGAGACCGCCTCCTCGATCTTCATCCCCCGTTCCGCATAGGTATAACCGAGGTAGTTCAAGGCATCGGCATGCTTGGGGTCGATCCGCAAGGCCGACTCCATCGTCCGAACGACATCATCGAACCGGTGTAACTTATCGTAGACCGTCCCTAGATTGAAATGCAGGTCCGCATTCTGAGGATGATGGACGAGCCCGCCCTCGAACGCCTGCGACGCATCCTGAAATTTCTCCAGTTGGATGTACGTCAACCCTAGGAGGAGGTAGCCCTCGGCTTGCTTGGGATTCAATTTCACCACCCGGTCCAGGTGGGTTTGCGCCTCGGCATACCGCTTCAATCGATACTGGAGAAATCCGAAGTGCAGGTGGCCCTCGACGTAGTTCGGATTGAGCTCGATGTTCCGCTCGTAGGCCTTGATCGCATTCTCGTGATCTTTCACTTCCTCGTACATCAAGCCCAGATAGTCCCGCACGCGCAGTTCGGCCGGACGGGAGACCAGAATCTTCTTCAGTTCCTCGATGGCCTTAGGATAGTTCTTCATCTCCCCGTAGAGCAGTCCCATTCGAAGGCGGGCATCCAGATCGTCGGAGTCCTCGGCCAGAATTTTATTCAGCTCCGTTTGCGCTTCCTGATAGGCCTTGTCGCTGATGTAGAGACGAATCAGTTGCTGGCGGATGTCCTTGCTCTGGGGGTTCACCTCGTCCAGATACGTGCGAAGGAGGGCGACCGCCTTGGCCCGGTCCTGTTGGGCTTCATAGACGGCGATCAGGGCAAGGTAGGCCGGCTCATATCCGGGCACCAGCGCGATCGCCCGGTGGAGGCTGGTCGCCGCGCGGTCATACCGCTTGGCTTCCGCATGCATCCGACCCAGATGATAGTAGCCGACGGCGGAGTTGCTCGACTGGGTCACGGCTTTTTCGAACGCCTGCTCAGCCTCGTCAAACCGGTTGAGCCGCATCAAGAGAAGACCTTTGGCCATGTGGACATCGCCGCCGGCCGGCTGTTGCTCAATCGCTCTATCATATAAGGCGAGGGCCCGATCCGTCTGTCCGGCAGCCGCATACATGGCGGCGATCTGGAGCAAGGTCTGAGAATCTTTCACGTCCGATTCCGCCACTCGATCCGCAAACCTGAGAGCGCTGGCGACGTCGCCTCGCGAGAAGTAGAGGGTCGCTAATCGCGCCTTGAGAACGAGCGACGAATTGTCGGCGCGCAGGGCAGACAGATATTCCCGGATGGCCGTGGCCGAATCCTGGGCCATCTCGGCCTGGTACCCGAGCATAAAATGGTAGTAGGCGTGAGAGTCACTCGGGAGCGGGAGCGATGTTGAGACCGTCGCCGCCGGGACCGGAGTCGCAGCAGAGAGCGCCGTCCCCGCCTGGGGCACGGTCGTACAGGAGACGACGATGAGCGGAATGATCAGGACAGCAAGAATCACGCGCACCCACACAGCCTGAATTGACCTGCCCATGCAGGGGCCCTCGGTCCATCGTGAACCGGACTCGGGCTCAGGCCCGGTGTCCGGCGAGACGGCAGATAGGAATATACTGCAGAGATCGTCGCTCTAGCATTCAGTATACGCATCGCTCCGCGGAGGTGTCAAACGGACTCGCGCGTCTCCAAACTCTCGAATTTCGCAAACCGATCATGGAAAAAGAGCTGGATGTCTCGGGTGGGACCGTTCCGGTGCTTCCGCACGAGAATCTCGGCGATGCCTTTTTTTTCGGAGTTCGAATCGTACTGATCTTCCCGATAGATGAAGACGACCAAATCCGCATCCTGCTCGATGGCGCCGCTCTCCCGAAGGTCGGCCAGCATCGGAATGGGAGGCTTCCGGTCTTCCACCTTCCGGCTCAACTGCGACAGGGCAATGACCGGCACATTCAATTCCTTCGCCAACGCTTTCAGGGATCGGGAAATGTCTGAAATCTCCTGCTGGCGGGATTCGGCATCGCTCCGCCCCTGCATCAGCTGCAAGTAGTCGACGATCAGCAGATCGAGGCCGCGCTCCTTCTTCAAACGGCGGGCCTTTCCGCGCATCTGCTGGACCGTCACCGCGCCGGAGTCATCGATAAAGATGGGCGCCTGCTCAAGCCGACCGGCTGCCTCAGCCAGCCGCCACCAGTCCTCCTTTTGGAGACGTCCCGTTCGGAGGGAGTGGGAATCGACATGGGCTTCCGAACTGAGCATGCGCAGTACCAACTGGGCCTTCGACATTTCGAGACTGAAGATGCCCACCACCTTTTGATGATGGACCGCCGCATACTGGGCCATCCCTAACGCCAGACTCGTCTTGCCCATACTCGGACGTCCGGCGATGACCACCAGATCCGAGGGTTGCAAGCCGGCCGTCAACTCATCGAAGTCGTAGAAACCGGTCGGAATGCCGGTGATCCGCTCCTTGCGCTTCGAGAGCGCATCCACCAGATCCAGACTCTCTTTGATGATCTGTTTCAGCTCAACGAATGCGCGGCCGAGCTTGCCCTGCCCAATGCTGAAGACGGACCGCTCCGCATATTCCAGCAGATCATCGACCGACGAACTCCCCTCATATCCATGGGCGATGATGTCGTGGGCGGTGCCGAGCAAGCTGCGGAGCAGGGCCTTATCGCGAACGATCTTGCAATGGTAGCGGATGTTCGCCGAACTGGGGACCGCGGCCACCAGTTCCGCCAGATAGGCCGCACCGCCGACCGACTCCAACTCCCCCTTCCGCTTCAGGTGCTCGGTCAACGTAATCTGATCGATCGCCTCGCCGGTCTCGGACAGGTCCAGCATGGCCGTGTAGATTTTGCGATGCGCCCCGCGGTAGAAGTCCTCCTCGGTGATGACTTCCATGGCCTTGGCCATGGCCATGTTGTCGAGAAGGACGGCCCCCAGCACGGATTGCTCCGCCTCCAGGTTCTGCGGAGGAACTTTGGGATCGGACAGATCTGTGCTGGGCATCAGGCGCCTGTCAGCGATTCGGTTTCAGGAGGACGGGCAATTCCTCAAGACTGACCCGCCTGGTCAGCCGTTTGGGATTGCCGTTCTTAGGGATGGTTCTCGTCGATTCGACCGGTGGAAACGTCACAACGGCATGGGTCTCGGTCGTTCCGCGTCCGTTCAACGAGACGAGCGTGGGCGCACCCAACCGCCGCCCTTCCGCTTCCAGCAATTTCGCGGAAGGGGCGTCCCCGTCCGGCGCGATCCGCTGCACCACGCGCAAGCCCTGTTGCCGGAGGGTGCGCGCCACCTGAAAGGCTTGCGCGCTGCGAGCCGCCGCGGCGCAGACCAAGACATCGACTTTTGCTCCACTCCCCTTCTCGGTGCCGCCTTCAAGGGCGCGAAAGAGGCGATCGATATCGAAGGCAAATCCCGTCGAGGGCAGGTCCCGTCCGAATCGGCCGATCAGATGATTGTATCGGCCGCCCCCGCCCAATTCATTTCCCAGACCTGCCGCGAACACGTCGAACACCACCCCATCATAATAATCGAACCCGCGGAACTCCCCGAGGTCGAGCAAGAGATGGGACTTGAGTCCCCCGGCCTCCAGCAACCTATAGATCTGCTCCAGCCGATCCACGGCGATGCGGGCGGACCGGTTCCGACCGGCCAGCGCCCGACCCCGCTTCAACACGTCCTCACGACCATAGAGTTCCGGCGCTTCCAGGATGACGCGCCTCTTGGCTTTCTCGATGCGCTCGCCCGTCAGAAGTTCTTCCAAGCGGGGCAGATCTTTGCGCGCGGCGGCGTGCTCCGCCTGCTTTTGTCCTTCGGGCGAGAGACCCGATTGCGCGAGCAGGGCGCGAAAGAATCCGACGTGCCCGAGCGAAATCTTAAACTCCGATAGTCCCAACTCCTTGAGGCAGTCCACCGCCAGCGCGATGATCTCGCTGTCCATCCCCATGTCATCCACGCCGATCAACTCGGCGCCGACCTGAAAAATCTCCCGCTCGCGCCCGGCGTGGTCCGGCTCGTAGCGAAACACCGTCGTGCGGTAGGACAGCCGCAACGGCAACTGCGGTCCCAGCATGCCCATGCCCACAATACGCGCGATCTGCGCGGTCACGTCGGGCCGCAACATGAGAATGCGGCCGGTCGCCCGGTCCGACATCGTGTAGCACTTTTCAATGACGTGGGGCTCGAGTCCGGCCGAAAGGACGTCGAGATACTCGAAGGTCGGCGGGATGATCTCCTCGTATCCCCATCGCCCCAAGGTATCCACGAGTCCCTGTTCCATGCCGCGGACCCGCTTGGCCGTGCGGGGCAGAATGGTCACCATCCCGGCGGGAATCAGCGCGCGTTCATGTCGGTGGGGAGAGGAGGCCGAGGCCCGGATGAGGGGGGAGTGTTGGCGGGGCATGACGAGCAGGCAACCGACGCGTGAGTGCCGGTCCTATGACAGTTTGACCAACTTGACGGACAGGATATTCTTGCTCGCCCGAATCTTGTCGATGGCGCTCGCCGGAGGGGGCCCGTCGAGTCCCAGCAGCAGGAGAGCTCGTCCGCCTTGCGCCTCGCGCGAGCACTGCATCCGCGCGATGTTGATGGCCTGGTCGCCGAGAATCTGCCCGACGGTGCCGATGGCGCCCGGCTTATCCTCATTGAGGATCAGGAGCATATAGCCTTCCGGCACGATCTCGACCTGGAAGTCATCGATCTCGATGACCCGGGATTCCTTCTTATTATGGAGGGTCCCGGCGACGCGGTGGGTTTTCTTGCCCGCCTCAACGCACACGCGAATGACGCTGGTGAAGTCCCCGGCGTCGGCGCTCTTCACTTCCTTGACCTCAATCCCACGCTCTCGCGCCAGCACCGGCGCGTTCACGAAGTTGACCTCGTCTTGCAGAATCGGCATGAGGAGCCCCTTCAGCACCGCCACGGTCAACGGCGCGAGGGACAGCGACGCCACTTCGCCGTTGTATTCGACGGTGACCTGCTCAAGCCCTCCTTCATAGAGTTGGGCCAGGAGCAGGCCGCTCCGCTCTGCGAGCGTGAGATAGGGCTGCAACCTGGGCAGAAGGTCCGGCGGAACCGACGGCATGTTGACCGCCCCCCGGGCGATGCCTTTGGTGAAGTAGTCGACGATTTGTTCCGCAATCCCCACCGCCACGTTTTCCTGGGCTTCCGTCGTGGCGGCGCCGATGTGCGGCGTGCAGGTAAAATTCTCCAAGGCCAACAGCGGATGATCCGGCTTGACCGGCTCGTCCTCGAAGACATCGAACGCCGCCGCCGCCACCTTCTTGGATTTCAGCGCCTCGACCAGATCCGGCTCATTGATGATCCCGCCGCGCGCGCAGTTGACGATCATGACGCCCGGCTTCATCTGGGCGATCGCCTTGGCATCAATCAGCGATTTGGTCTCCGGCGTGAGCGGGGTATGCACGGAGATGATGTCGGCGGTCCGGAAGAGCTCCGGGAGATCGACGATCTTCACGCCCATCCGTTGCGCGCGCTCAGGCGCCAGGTAGGGGTCGTAGGCGATGACGTTCATCGACACCCCCTGCGCCATCTTCGAGAGGTAGCCCCCGATCTGGCCGATGCCCACGATGCCCAAGGTCTTGTTATAGAGCTCCACGCCCATGAATTTTTCTTTTTCCCATTTGCCGGCCTTCATAGAGGCCGTCGCCTGGGGAATCCGACGGGTCATCGCGCAGATCATGGACAAGGTGTGTTCGGCCGTGGTCACCGTGTTGCCGCCGGGAGTGTTCATCACCACGATGCCCCGACGGGTCGCCGCCTGCGAGTCCACGTTATCCAAACCGGACCCGGCCCGTCCGATGACCTTCAACCGCGGCGCGGCCGCGATGACGTCTGCCGTCACTTTGGTCCCCGAGCGCACGATCAGCGCGTCGTAATCCTTGATGACGCTGAGGAGTTCCTCTTTGGACATCTTGGTCTTCACGTCGACCGTGAATCCCGCCTGTCGGAGGATGTCCACGCCCTGTTTGGAAAGACTGTCGCTGACGAGAACTTTCATCGGGTCGCCCATGGTGTCGTGTCGAAGCTCCTCTGGGAATTACTCGGCCATCAACAGTGCTTGGGCCCGCGCCACGCCGCTGCCGAGCGTGATCGGGTGGCCCAGGCCCTTCAGCACCATTTCCATCGCCGCCAGGGCAGTGATGATATCAAACCGGTCCAGATACCCCATGGTGGAGATCCGGAACACCTTGCCCTTCAATTGATCCTGGCCGCCCGCCGCCGTGATCCCATACTTCACGCGAAGGCTCTTGTAAATGGCCTGGCCATCCACCCCCTCAGGCGCATTGATGGCGGTCACCGCATCACTCGGCATATCCTTGGCAAAGATGGTCAACCCGGCGGCCTTGGCGCCTTCTCGCAGCGCATGGGCCATCTGGGTCTGTCGGGCAAACACCTGGTCCAGCCCTTCCGCTTTCATCATCTTGATCACTTCCTGCAGCCCGATGATCATCGACACCGCCGGCGTGTACGCGGTTTGATTCTTGGTCTGGTTCTCGCGCTCCCGCTTGAAGTTGAAATAGAACGCGGTGTTCTTGGCCTTGTCCGCCGACTGCCAGGCCTTGTCGCTCACACTGACGAACGCGAGGCCGGGCGGAAGCATGAGAGCCTTTTGGGAGCCGGTGATCACGACATCCAACCCCCAGTCGTCCGTCTTGAGGTCAAAGACCCCCAAGGCGGTGATGGCATCGACGACCAGGATCGTCTCCGGACAGCCCTTGACGATCTGCCCGAGCGCCTTCACGTCATGGGACACGCCGGTGGAGGTTTCACTGGCCTGGACATAGACGGCCTTGATCGCCGGATCCTTCTTCAGCGCCTCCGCGACCTGCTGCGGATCCACGGAACGGCCCCATTCCACTTTGAGTTCCGTCACTTGAGCGCCGAACGTCTTGCACAGCTTCCCCCAGCGTTCCCCGAATTTCCCCCCATTGACGACCAGCGCCTTATCGCCGGGCGAAAGGAAGTTCGAGACCGCGCCCTCCATGCCGCCCGTGCCGGATGAGGCCAAAATGAGCACATCGTTCCGGGTCTGGTAGAGCCACTTCAGGCCTTCGCGGACCTCCTGGAAAATCGGGTCGAACTCGGGTGCGCGGTGATGGACCATGGGCCTCGCCATCGCCAGCAACACCTCAGGGGGAACCGGCGTCGGCCCGGGAGCCAAGAGGTACCGTTTCAGCATGATGACATCATCTCCTCAATGTGAGATCTGTTGGGGATTTCGGCAAGAAAAAGAAGTTTTGACGCTACCATAGCCCCC